>NZ_JBMKHT010000003.1:0-156266 GCF_049238165.1 Enterobacter cloacae complex sp. IR5422
TCTGGCGGCGTTTACTGGAAAACTCACTGTCGGCAAAAGTCAGTTGCTGGCTCATCCGGTTACTCATTCTGGGTTCAGGTTACAACACGATGATCTCACATCTCGGACTTATTCGCACCTTCCTTAAGTTCCGGATCGTTATATGCTTTCCACCACTCATTTTTCGGCCAGTCCTGATGATTCAGAACCGTATTCACCGACGCCGCCGTGGTTTGCGTTTTAATGGGAGATACCGTGGCATGTTCAGGCGCACAGGCAGCCAGAATAAAAACGAAGGGAGCACTCAGAGATAAAATAAGAGAACGTTTCATGACGCCATAAACTCAAAAAATAAAGGCGCAAATTACGCTTGATTCTCTTTATTTTTTTAGTAATGCGTGGCAATGCGTAAATTGTCATAGATTTAAATATACGGAAAAGTATTCACCAAAATTATTATTTAAATTGAATTATGCAAATAAAAAATAATCAACCCGACAGGGTGAACATCCCCTGTCAGGTTGATCGCTTTATTAAACTTTCAGCGAAGCGCCTTTTGTCGCAATAACCTCTTTATACCAGTAGAAACTTTTCTTACGGCTGCGCGCCAGCGTGCCTTTCCCGCTGTCATCGCGATCGACGTAAATAAAGCCGTAGCGCTTAGAGAGTTCAGCTTTTGATGCGCTTACCAGATCGATGGGCCCCCAGCTGGTGTAGCCCATCACCTCAACGCCGTCTTCAATGGCTTCCCGCACCTGCACCAGATGGTCGTTAAGGTAGCTGATGCGGTAGTCGTCCTTCACCACGCCGTCTGCGTCCGGTTTATCCTTCGCCCCGAGGCCATTTTCCACGATAAACAGCGGTTTCTGATAGCGATCCCAGAGCACGTTTAGCAGAGTACGCAGGCCGATGGGGTCAATCTGCCAGCCCCATTCGGAACTGGCCAGATGCGGGTTTGGCACCATGCTCAGGATGTTGCCGCGCGCCTGCTGGTTGAGGGCGTCGTCCGCGGTGACGCAGCCCGTCATGTAGTAGCTGAAGGAGATAAAATCGACGGTAGATTTCAGCGCCTAGCGGTCGGCATCCGTAACCTCAAGCTGAATGCCGTTGTCACGGAAGAAGCGCTGCATATAGCCCGGGTAGGCGCCGCGACACTGCACGTCGCCAAAGAATTGCCACGCGCGGTTTTCCTGCAGCGTCTCCAGAACATCTTCCGGCTTGCAGGTCAGCGGATACATCAGGCCGCCCAGCAGCATGTTGCCGATTCTGGCATCCGGGATAATCTCATGGCAGGCCTTCACCGCCAGCGCGCTGGCCACCAGCTGGTGGTGGATCGCCTGGTACACCTCCCCTTTGCTGCTGGTTTCCGGCAGACCGACGCCGGTCATCGGCGCGTGCAGAGACATATTGATCTCGTTGAAGGTCAGCCACAGCTTGACCTTCTCTTTGTAGCGCGCAAACACGGTACGGGCGTAGCGCTCAAAGAAGCCGATAGTCTGACGGCAGCCCCACCCGCCGTACTGCTTCACCAGCCCCCACGGCATTTCATAGTGCGACAGCGTCACCAGCGGGGTAATGTTGTGCGCGGCCAGCTCGTCAAACAGCCGGTCGTAAAACGCCAGCCCCGCCTCGTTCGGCTGCTGCTCGTCACCGTTCGGAAAGATGCGGGTCCAGGCAATGGAGACGCGCAGGCAGCTAAAGCCCATCTCGGCGAACAGCTTGATGTCTTCCGGGTAGCGATGATAGAAGTCGATGGCGACATCCTTGATGCCGCTGTCCCCAGGGACGCGCTCAACTACCGGGCCGAAGACACCCTGCGGCTGAACGTCAGAGGTGGACAGTCCCTTCCCCTCCTCCAGATACGCACCCTCTACCTGATTCGCGGCAACCGCGCCGCCCCATAAAAAATCGTCCGGGAAAGTTTTCATCACGTTCTCCTGTTATTGATGACTGACGCTGAGTAACGGCGCACCGGCATTGACGGACGTTGCCGCCACGGTCGCCACCTCGCGATACTCGTCGCTGTTACTGATAATAATCGGGGTCGCCAGGTCGTATCCGGCATCGATAATCGCCTGTCGGTCAAACTCCAGCAGCAGATCGCCGGGCTGCACCTTGTCACCGACCTTCACATGGGCGGTAAACGGCCTGCCGTCGAGCTTCACGGTGTCGATACCCACGTGGATCAACACTTCAATCCCGCTGTTACTGAGCAGGCCGATGGCGTGTTTGGTCTGGAACAGCGAAGCCACCACACCGGCAAACGGGGCAACCACTTTGTTATCGGAGGGAATAATCGCGGCGCCGCTGCCCAGCAGGCCACTGGCAAACGTGGTATCCGGCACCTGGTCGAGAGCAAGAACGGTACCGGTCATCGGCGATAGCACATCGTTTTCGCCCACGGAGACCACATTCTCTGGCGCGGTGTTTCCTGGCATACCGGCGAACAGCGTCAGGCCGCAGCTCAGCACCAGCGCCACCACCGTGCCGATAATGCCTCCCCACAGCGTGGCGTCCACGCCGCCCGGCGGAATCATCTGGGCGATGGTAAAGATATTGGCAAAGCCGAAGGAGTAAACGTGGGTGTCACTGAAGCCGACAATCGCCCCACCGATAGCGCCAGCCACGCAGCCAAAGATAAACGGACGGCGCAGCGGCAGGTTTACGCCATACACTGCGGGTTCGGTGATACCAAAAATACCTGCCGTCACGGATGAACCGGCCAGCATTTTCTGACGCGCATCGCGGGTACGCAGGAAAATGCCCAGCGCCGCCCCCACCTGGCCAAACACCGCAGGCAAAAGCATGGGCAGCATGGAGTCATGCCCCAGCACCGCCAGGTTGTTGATCATCAGCGGCACCAGCCCCCAGTGCAGGCCAAAAATAACGCAGACCTGCCACAGCGCGCCCATCGCCGCGCCCGCCAGCCACGGTGCCAGAACGTAAATAGTCTGATAGCCGTTCGCCAGCATCTGGCTCAGCCAGGTCGCCAGCGGCCCGATAACGAGGAAAGTCAGCGGCACGGTCACGGCCAGACAGATCAGCGGCGCGAAGAAGTTTTTCATCGAGGAAGGCAGCAGCCTGGTGCTCTGTTTTTCCAGCCAGCAGCTGACCCACGCGGCGAGAATAATCGGGATCACCGACGCGCTGTAGTTGAACCACGTGACGGGGATGCCCAAAAAGGCTTCCGATACCGCCCCCTGCTGCTGGCTGGCGTTAAATGCCGCAATCATCACCGGATGGGTGAGCGCCCCGCCGATCACCATAGTAATAAACGGGTTGCCGCCGAACTTTTTCCCGGCGGTATAGCCCAGCACCAGCGGGAAGAAGAAAAACAGCGCATCGCTGGCGGCAAACCAGATTTTATACGTGCCGCTCTCGGTCGTGAGCCAGCCGCAGACCAAAGCCAGCGCCAGCAGCCCCTTCAAAATACCGGACGCGGCCAGAATGCCGATAAACGGGGTAAAGATCCCGGAGACGATATCAATCAGGCGGCCCAGCAGGTTCCCCTTTTCGCCCTTCTCTTCCACGACAGGGGCGTCGTCGGTCAGGCCTGCTTCATTGCGGACAGCCTGCCAGACGTCGTGAACGTGGTTGCCAATCACCACCTGAAACTGGCCGCCGCTTTCGACCACCATGATCACGCCCGGGTTTTTCTTGAGCCCTTCCGCATCCGCCCGTTGATTCTCTTTCAGTTTGAAGCGAAGCCGGGTCGCGCAGTGCACAAGACTGACGATGTTCTCTTTTCCGCCAACGTGGCCGAGAATATCCTTCGCTAACGCCTGGTATTCCATCTCGATTTCCTTACATCCGATGCCCGCAGGCACCTGTTGACTGAGTACAAAAATAAAAAAACCCGAGAACGACCTTCTGACGAAGGCCGCGCTCAGGTTTTGCCTGCGTGATGCAGTAACAATCCTGTTTTGAGGCTTAACGCCCCTCTTTTCTCACCCGCTCGATATGAATGGCGAGGAACATAATTTCTTCGGTTGTCAGCTCACGCTGATAGCTTTTGTTCAGGTGCTGTGCGATTTTCTCGGCGCATTTCCACGCCTTCGAGTAGTTGTCTTTGACTGCGGTATGCAGCGAGACATCGTCATCTTCCACCACGGTGCGGGTGAGCATCCGCTGGGCAAAAAACTTCAGGTGGGTGACGAAACGCTGGTAGCTGAGCGACTCTTCGTCATACTCAAGCTGCAGCTGATACTTCACCAGCTGCAGGATCTCCTGCATCACCCGCGTCACGTGCATCACCTCCGGCATTTCGCTGTTGAGCTGCGCGGTAACCAGATGCAGCGCGATAAAACCGGCCTCATCCTCCTCCAGTTCGACGTTAAGGCGTCTGGCGATAATGGCCCGCGCCTCCTGCCCTAACTCAAACTCCTTCGGATACAGCCGTTTAATATCCCACAGCAGCACGTTTTTGATGGCCAACCCGTTCTTCTGCCGCTCAATCGCAAAGTAGCAGTGATCGGTGAGGGTGATATACAAGCTCTCCTGCAGCTTGCCCAGCCGCTGCGCCGCCAGCCCGATGATGCGGTCGCAGGTGGTCATCACCTCCAGCGGAATTTGACTCAGCAGTTCTCCAAGCCGACGCACCAGTTCATCGCTTTGTAACGCAAACACCTTTTCAACCCGCGCGGTATCCAGCGCTTCACCGACGCGCTTCTGAAAGGCCAGCCCACGGCCCATCACCACCTGTTCGCGCCCGCGCTCATCCTGAACAACCACCACGTTATTATTGAGTATCTTGGCGATTTTCATCTGAACCCCAGAAACAAAAAAACCTGACCTCCGGCAGATGCCAGAAAATCAGGTTTTGCCTGCCTAAGCAGTAACAATCCAGTTCTGGCACTCTAACAGTTTCATTCGTAGCCTCAATGCGTCACGCGTCAGAAACGTGACGCGGATCGAACTTGCTACCGTGATATCAGAAGGTCACCACCGTTTTCAGCTCGGTGACCCAGGCATCCTGGGTGCGACTGACCCCGCCGGGATGGTGCCAGTACTGAATGCCAGGCTGCAGTTCAAGCCATGACACCGGACGAAAGCGGTAGTAAAACTCGCCGTTCAGGGAATGGCCCGGCACCGGGTGATATGCCGGATTGTCATAATCGCTTACGCCGCTCAGGCTGTTCAGGTAACGCTGGTTGCGCGCGTACTGGCTGCTCATATCAATCCAGGTTAAGCCAAAGCCAATCCAGTCTTCCGGTCGCGCATCAAACAGCCCGCGATAGCGCAGCGAGGCGGCGTAAACCTGATGCATGTAGTTAGTGCTCTGATCCGCAAGGCTCATGCTGAACGAGGAGCTCAACCCGCGATTCGGGTCATCCTGATGCTGCGTAAGCTGCTGGTTCAGCCCGGCGTACATGAACCAGGTCCGGCTGTGGGTATCGAATCCGTCCGGGTCCGTCGCGCCCGCCCCGCCGGATTTGCCGCGATAGAGATCGGTTTGCGGCGCGTTGGTAAACACCACGCCCAGGTTGTACGCGCCCGGCAGGCCGTTAATCAGCGGACGCGCTTCGATTTCAACCGGCAGTAAGACCCCTTTGCTGCCCTTCGTCGACCAGCTCCAGGCATGGCTGCGGCTGGCGGCCTGCGGATTCTGCTCCATCACGCCGCCTTTTAAGGTCAGCGTCGGCGTGAGTTTATAGGCAAGCGTGGTGCCCCAGGTGTGCACGTTCCAGTTGTTCCAGGTCAGCGAGTTGGCTGACTTTCCGCCACACTGGGACAGCAGCTGAAAATCACAGGGGATAATTTGATCGAAGGTTTGCACCTTGTTCATCATCCCGATGCGCCAGGTCAGACGCCGGTCGTCAAAGCTGCGGGCAAAGGTCAGCCAGCCCAGACGGGTAATCGACTGCCCGCCCCAGCTCTCCTGGGTCAGATCGTTGAAGTTGACGCGCGGGTCCTGCACGCGTTTGGTGGTGAGATCGTCATTGTGGTTGCGGTTGACGATGTTCCCCTCGATACGCGCGTCCGGGATACCGGTCCAGCGCTCCAGATCCTGGTTGAAGGTCAGCGCGAACTGGTCAATATAGGCCACGTGGGAGTCGTGGTTATATCCGCCACCGCCGTTCCAGCCAATTTCATTCAGGTATCCGAGGTTATAGGTAAAACCGTTATCGTTAAGGATTTTACGTATGCCGAGCATTTCGCCCAGCACAGGCTCCGGCGGAGCTTCAAACCCTAATACCGTACCGTTCCAGTCTTGCGCCATCGACAGCGGGGATATCGCCAATAAGGCGAACGCATAGAGTTTATTTTTATATGCCATGATAATAACCTGTGATTGAGTATTGAGTGCGTAACCGGCCGCAGGAAATTTTTCCATTTCCTGTCGCTATTTCTTTTTTTAAAATCATTAAAAAGCGCTAAGCCAAATATCTCTCCTGCGTAAATGACAGGCAAAAAAAAACCTAAGCGCCCCACAGCGAAAATGCTGTGGAACGCTTAGGTTTTGCCTGTTAACCAGTCACAATCCTGCGTTGAAAACAGTGGCACCTTAACACCGTCGCGCCACGTTGAAAACCTGAACTGTTTTCTGTTTTAAAAAAGTGTGAGCAATTTAACGCTTATTATTTGGACTGAATCACCCGCGCAATATCAGCCGACGTCTGTAAAGTACGAATCTCCTGAAATAATTCCAGCGCTTCCTCGTACTCTTTGCGTAAATAACTCAGCCACTGCTTAATACGCGCGACGTGATACAAACCGGTGTCGCCCTGCTTTTCCAGACGGCTGTATTTTTGCAGCAGCGTGACGACATCTGCCCAGGGCATACGCGGTTCGTTATATTTCACCACCCGGCTGAGGTTGGGCACATTCAGCGCGCCGCGGCCGATCATTACCGCATCGCAGCCGGTGGCCTGCAGACAGGCCTGCGCGCTCTCGTAATCCCAGATTTCGCCGTTGGCGATCACCGGAATGGAGAGGCGTTTGCGGATCTCACCGATCGCCTGCCAGTTTATGCGATCGGCTTTGTAGCCATCTTCTTTAGTGCGGCCATGCACCACCAGCTCGGTGGCCCCGGCCTGCTGCACCGCATCGGCGATCTCGAACTGTCGGGCATCGCTGTCCCATCCCAGCCGCACCTTTACCGTCACCGGCAAATGCGCGGGCACGGCCTCGCGCATGGCTTTCGCGCCGCGGTAAATCAGCTCAGGATCTTTCAGCAACGTCGCCCCGCCGCCGCTGCCGTTCACCAGCTTCGACGGACAGCCGCAGTTGAGATCTACCCCGTAAGAGCCCAGCTCAACCGCGCGGGCGGCGTTTTCCGCCAGCCATTCCGGATACTGGCCGAGGAGCTGAATCCGCACCAGCGTGCCGGAAGAGGTCCGGCTCTGGTTGTGCAGCTCGGGGCAAAGCCGGAAGAAGGATTTTACCGGCAACAGCATATCCACCACGCGCAAAAACTCCGTCACGCAGAGATCGTAGTCGTTCACCTCGGTCAGAAGCTCGCGCACGAGGGAGTCGAGCACGCCTTCCATTGGGGCCAGTAAAACACGCATAGCAGTACCTGTGAAAAAAGACGCGCTATAGTAGCCGCTCTCTATATCGCTGGGAAGCGCTTCTGTTCAGGCAGAAAGTCACCCGGCGTTGCCCCAACAATGGCGCGAAACGCCGCCGCAAATGCCGCCGGGCCGGAAAACCCCAGCATCCAGGCCACCTGCTTAACCGGGTATCCGTTGGCGAGGAGATCCAGCGAGGCACAAATCCTTGCGCGCTGTCGCCAGGCCCGGAAGCTAAAGCCGGTATCGTTGATAAACGCACGTGAAAATGTGCGTTCTGACATCGCGGCCCGTTCCGCCAGCCTTTCCAGAGAGAGATCCCAGAGATTGTTGGCAATGAGGTCACAGGCCACGCGATGTAAGCGCTCATCCACGGGCATCGGCAGTTCGGCTGAAATCTGCTGCGTCTCGCTGAGGATGTCGAGCAGCAAAACGGCCATGCTGCGCTGGCTTGCCGGCCGGTATTCCGCGCTGAACAGCCCGGCAATCAGCTCTTTGAACAACGCTGTGGCCATAATCACGTGAACCTCGTCTTTCCGCTTAAAAGGTTCGCATTGCGAAATCAGTGCCGGGCTAAACCAGACCGCGCGAAGCTCCGTTGCGGATAACACGCTGTAGGTATGCTCCTGAAAGGGAGGGATCCACAGCGCGCGCTGCGGCGGTATGACCCAGCGTTTGCTACCGGTTTCGACCAGCATGACTCCTTTGATGGCAAACAAAAGTTGTCCCTGCGAATGCTGGTGAGGCGGATCGACTTCGCCGCGCGTATAGCGAATTGCCCCTCTTGACCATCCGATAGCATCGTCGTGAATTGGCGTTTTATCGATAACGGTTGGCATTTCACATTCCTCCCTTCCTCTTATGATGCTGCTTGTACACGTAACCAGAGAGAGACGCAATGCACATCCATTTTATTATTCATGAACATTTCGAGGCGCCAGGCGCCTATGAAATCTGGGGGAAAAGTCGCGGCTGCAGTTTGAGCTACACCAGAGTGTATCAGGGCGATCCGTTACCTGAGGAACTGGGGCACACAGACCTGCTTATCATCATGGGAGGCCCGCAGTCCCCCGCCACCACGCGTGAGGAATGCCCCTGGTTTGATGCGCAGGCGGAAAAGGCACTCATCAGCCGCGCGATAGAGGCAGGTAAAACGGTGATAGGCGTTTGTCTGGGCTCACAGCTTATCGGCGAAGCGCTGGGCGCCGCGTTTTGCCACAGCCCGGAAAAAGAGATCGGCACATTTCCCGTCAGGCTCACAGATGCAGGCAAGGCGAACCCGCTGTTTGAGGACTTTGGCAGCGTGCTGAACGTCGGTCACTGGCATAACGACATGCCTGGGTTGACGCCGCAGGCTAAGGTTCTGGCTTACAGCGAGGGCTGTCCCCGCCAGATCGTGCAATACAGCGAACGGGTTTACGGTTTCCAGTGCCATATGGAGCTAACGCCGGAGGTGGTAGAGTTGCTGATTGAGCATTCGCAGAATGACCTTCGCCGCGCGGGTGAATTCCGTTTTGTCGAAACGGCGGAAAAACTCCGCTCGCATGATTATCGCGAAATGAACCAGGTGCTGTTTTCTTTTCTCGATAAGCTGACCGCCTGACGCTGATGCCTTCTCTGGCGCGTTACTTCGCCAGCGCAATCCCTTTCCTCTAAACTGTAGCCTGCACCAGTAAGGTGATACCGGACGTTCCATTCCGGAATGTCTGGTATGCTCAAAATTCATGATGTGATCCGTGGCACATTTTTAGGTTTAATTGTATGATGAATGCGTTTCAGCAAGGACTATCACCATGAGCAAATCATTGAACATTATCTGGCAATATCTGCGCGCATTCGTCCTGATTTACGCCTGCCTGTATGCCGGGATTTTCATCGCGTCGCTGCTGCCCATCACCATTCCCGGCAGCATTATCGGCATGCTGATCCTCTTCGTGTTGCTGGCGCTGCAAATCCTGCCTGCAAAGTGGGTCAATCCCGGCTGCTTCGTCCTCATTCGCTATATGGCGCTGCTTTTCGTGCCTATCGGCGTCGGGGTCATGCAGTATTTTGATTTGCTCAAAGCCCAGTTCGGCCCGATTGTTGTTTCCTGCGCGGTGAGTACGCTGGTGGTTTTCCTGGTGGTGAGCTGGAGTTCACATCTGGTGCATGGCGAACGTAACGTGATTGGGGAGAAAACAAAAAAATGATGGACAATATCTGGTGGTCCCTGCCGCTCACCCTTGCAGTCTTTTTCGCCGCACGTAAGCTTGCCGCGCGTTTCAAAATGCCCTTGCTGAACCCCCTGCTGGTGGCGATGGTGGTGATTATCCCGTTCCTGCTGCTCACCGGCATTCCTTACGAACGCTACTTTGCCGGCAGCAAAATCTTAAACGACCTGCTGCAACCCGCCGTCGTGGCGCTGGCGTTTCCTTTATATGAGCAGTTGCACCAGATCCGCGCCCGCTGGAAATCCATCATTACCATCTGTTTTGTGGGTAGCCTGGTGGCGATGATCACCGGCACGTCGGTGGCGCTGCTGATGGGCGCTTCCCCACAGATTGCGGCGTCAATCCTGCCTAAATCGGTGACCACGCCTATCGCGATGGCGGTTGGGGGCAGCCTCGGCGGCATTCCGGCCATCAGCGCGATGTGCGTCATTTTCGTCGGTATTCTCGGCGCGGTGTTTGGCCACACCCTGCTGAACGCGATGCGTATTCATACTAAGGCGGCACGGGGGCTCTCGATGGGCACCGCCTCGCACGCGCTGGGCACTGCCCGCTGCGCGGAGCTGGATTATCAGGAAGGGGCGTTTAGCTCCCTGGCGCTGGTGATCTGCGGGATTATTACCTCTCTGCTGGCCCCGTTCATTTTCCCGCTGATTCTGGCAGTGATGGGCTAAAATTTGCGATGCGTCGCGCAAATTTCATTTTGATTTCATAAGTTGCATACATAATGAGAAGTGGATCACATATAAAGCCCTGACGGCTCCGTAAACTACCGATCCATTAACCTTTATGAGGCAAACGCCATGCACCCACGTTTTCAAGCTGCTTTCGCCCAGCTTGCAGAGAATTTGCAGTCAGCCCTTACTCCCGTTCTGGCAGATGCGCACTTCCCCGCCCTGCTGACCCCGGAGCAGGTCACGATGCTGAAACAGGCAACGGGACTGGACGAAGACGCGCTGGCTTTCGCACTGCTTCCTCTGGCTGCCGCCTGCGCGCGGGCCGATCTCTCCCACTTCAACGTCGGGGCCATTGCGCGCGGCGTCAGCGGCACCTGGTACTTCGGCGGCAACATGGAGTTCCTGGGCGCAACCATGCAGCAAACCGTTCACGCCGAGCAGAGCGCCATCAGCCACGCCTGGCTGCGCGGTGAAAAAGCGCTGAGCGCCATTACCGTGAACTACACCCCCTGCGGCCACTGCCGTCAGTTTATGAACGAGCTGAACAGCGGGCTGCAGCTGCGCATCAACCTGCCGGGTCGCGCGCCGCACACGCTGGCGGATTACCTGCCGGACGCGTTTGGCCCGAAAGATCTGGAGATCAAAACCCTGCTGATGGACGAGCAGGACCACGGTTTCGCCCTGTCCGGCGATGACCTGAGCCAGGCGGCGATTACCGCCGCCAACAAGAGCCACACGCCGTACAGCACGTCCCCGAGCGGCGTGGCGCTGCAGTGCCGCGATGGCCGAATCTTCACCGGCAGCTATGCGGAAAACGCCGCGTTTAACCCAACGCTGCCGCCGCTGCAGGGCGCACTCAACCTGCTGAGCCTGAACGGCTATGATTATCCTGACATTCAGCGCGCCATTCTGGCTGAAATTGCCGATGCGCCGCTGATTCAGTGGGATGCCACTGCCGCAACGCTTAAAGCGCTGGGCTGTACGACGATCGACCGCGTGCTGCTGGCGTAACCCTTCCGGCGGGCAGAAATGCCCGCCAGTTTGTTGAAAAACCCCTCAGTTGAGTCGCTGTTTCTTGCGCTAACCAGGCGGGTAAAGTAGCCTGAGTTAAATTTCACCTTCGGTACGAGCCATCTGCATGTTAAAGCGCGTTTTTTACAGCCTGTCTGTCCTGGTCGGCATACTGCTGTTGATCGTGCTCGGCCTCGACCGGTGGATGAGCTGGAAAACCGCCCCCTATATCTTTGACGACCTGCAGGACCTGCCCTATCGTCAGGTTGGCGTGGTGCTCGGCACCGCCAAGTATTACCGCACCGGCGTCATCAACCAGTATTACCGTTACCGCATTCAGGGCGCGCTGAACGCCTACAACAGCGGCAAGGTGAACTACCTGCTGCTGAGCGGCGATAACGCCCTGCAAAGCTATAACGAACCGGTGACGATGCGTAAGGACCTGATTGCCGCGGGCGTGGATCCTGCCGATATCGTGCTCGACTATGCGGGCTTCCGCACCCTGGACTCCATCGTCCGCACGCGCAAGGTCTTCGACACCAACGACTTCATCATCATCACCCAGCGCTTCCACTGCGAGCGCGCGCTGTTTATCGCCCTGCACATGGGCATTCAGGCGCAGTGCTACGCGGTGCCGTCGCCAAAAGATATGCTGAGCGTGCGCGTCCGAGAGTTCGGCGCCCGCTTTGGTGCCCTGGCCGATCTGTATATCTTTAAGCGCGAACCACGCTTTTTAGGCCCGCTGGTGCCGATTCCGGCGATGCATGAAGTGCCGGAAGACGCGCAGGGTTATCCTGCCGTCACGCCCGAGCAGCTGCTGGATATGCAGAAAAAAGAGAAATAACGGGACCGCCTTTATACTTTCTTTACGCCGGGCCTGACGCTTTTTATCTCCCCTTTACGTCGGCTCTTTTAAGCTGAGTTCACTGCCGCTACAGCTTCATTGAAGAATGACTATGAACTCGATAATGAATGCGTTTTTCCTCAAAAGTCTCCGTCCGTACTTTAACTTTCCCGGCTTATCACTCCCTGGCGCACTTAATTCTGGCCTCTGGCTGGATGAAAAAATTGACGCCCTGCAGCACAACGTTGCCGTGGAAGTGGCCGATTATCTGGAACGTTACCCGCAGACGAAACATGTTGACGTTTACCTGAACGATATCAACGGCACGATGCGCGGCAAGCGCCTCTCGGTGGAGAGCATGCTGAGTCTGGAAAAAGGCTGTTATTTTCCGCTTTCCGTCTACTCAATGGATCAGAAGGGAAAAATCGCCGCCCCGCTTTATGATGAACCCGACCGGCTGTGCGTCCCGGTCGCCGGCTCTTTGCGCCCCTGTCCGCAGGATCCAGAGCACACCGCGCAGATCCTGCTGACGATGAAGGACAGCGACGGTAACCCCTGCCCGCTTGAGCCGCGCGCGATACTGCAGAACGTCGTGGCCCGCTTCCACCTGCACGGCCTCTTCCCGGTTATTGCCCCGGAAATCGAGTTCTATCTGACGGGACAGGGCGATCGCGATCCGCAAAATCAGGGCTGTTTTCACATGGATACCTCGTCGGCGCATGCGGCGCTGTTTGACGAGCTGGAACAGCTGGCGCACCTTCAGCGCATCCCGCTGTCAGGGGTGGTAGCGGAAGCCGAGTCCGGACAGTACGAATTAAACCTGAAGCACAGCCAGCGCGTCGTAGAGGTGTGTGATAACGTGCTGGCCCTGCGCCGCCTGACCCGCTATGTCGCTGAAAAGCACGGTCTTCAGGCCAACTTTATGGCTAAGCCGTTCAGCGAGCTTTCCGGCAGCGGTTTGCACATCCATTTCAGCCTGAACGATAGCCGTGGCGAAAACGTTTTTGCCTCGCCGGTGAACGCGCTGAGCAGCATGATGCGCTTGTGCATCGCGGGCCAGCTGGCGCTGATGCCCGCCTCCGTCGCCATTCTTGCGCCGGGGGCCAACGCGTTTCGTCGCCTGCGTAAAAACCTGACGGAACCCGTCTTTAACTCCTGGGGCTATAACACCCGCTCCGCCGCCTTGCGTATTCCCTGCTCGGATGAGAGCAACCGTCGTATCGAGTACCGGCTGGCCGGGGCCGATGCGAATCCGTATTTGGTCACAGCCACTATCCTGACAGGCATGCTGTACGGGCTGGAACATATCGACGAGGGGGATCTCCCTGAGCCGCAGCACGACCAACCCGAACTGCCGCTGTTCCAGCAGGAGGCGATTGAGGCCTTTGCCCGCTGTCAGTATCTCACCGACAGCCTGGGCGACGCCTTTTCCGAACAGTGGGTCGCCTGCAAGCTTTCTGAACTCGACTGGTTTGAGCGGATTGTGACGCAGGAGGAGTCCCATCTGGCATAGGGCATAAAAAAGCCCGCTCGGTGAGCGGGCCGGGTATGGCGAGTAAAGATTACTTTTTACGGGCGTACTTCAGTGAATCCAGCGCAACCGCGAAGATAATGATGGCGCCCTTGATGATGTACTGCCAGTACGGGTTCACGCCGATGTAGGTCAACCCGTAGTTGATGACGGTGAAGATGATCACACCGGTCACCACGCCGAGTACGGTACCCACGCCGCCGCTGAAGGAGACGCCGCCCACCACGCAGGCTGCAATCGCATCCAGTTCGTACATGAAGCCAAGGTTGTTCGTTGCAGAGCCGATGCGGCCCGCTTCCAGCATCCCGCCGAAGGCGTAGAACACCCCGGACAGGGCATAGATGATGAGCAGGTTCAGGGCAACGTTCACGCCGGAGACTTTCGCCGCTTCCGGGTTACCGCCGATAGCGAAGATGTTTTTGCCAAAGCGCGTTTTGTTCCACAGGATCCAGACGAAGGCGACCGCAATCAGCGCATAGAAGGTGATATACGACAGGCGGAAGCTGCCCAGCGCGATAAACCCTTGCGTAAAGGTCGAGAAGCCGCTGTCAAAGCCCGAGATGGGCGAAGCACCGACGAAGTCGTAGTACAGGGAGTTGATACCGTAAACGATGATCATCGTACCGAGGGTGGTGATGAATGGCGTCACGTTCAGGTAGGCGATGATAATACCGTTGATCAGACCAATCACCGCACCGATGGCGCAGACAATCAGGATCACCACGAAAATCGGCATGGTGGCCATTTCCGGGAAGACCTTGTTGGCGTTTTCCATCGACTGCAGCAGGGTTGCCGCGATAACCGCCGCCAGACCCACCTGGCGACCGGCAGAAAGATCCGTCCCCTGGGTCACGATCAGGCCCGCCACGCCCAGCGCAATGATAATACGCACGGAGGACTGGGTCAGAATGTTACTCAGGTTCAGCAGGCTTAAGAACGTAGGGTCCTGGAAAATGATGATTGCCAGCAAGACTAAAAGAACAACGTAAATACCGCCTTCTTTCAGGTAAGTGAGAAAACTTTTTTTATTTAACGCACTCATGAGGAGCCCCTGATCTTAAAGGTGCAAAGACGCAAGACGCAAAATTTCGTTTTGCGTTGTCGTTTTGGTGTCAACAATACCGGCGACGAGACCATTGCTCATAACCAGAATACGGTCTGTGATCCCTAACAGTTCCGGCATTTCGGAAGAAATGATAATGATCCCTTTATTCTTTTTCGCCAGCTCGGCAATCAGCTGATAAATTTCAAACTTCGCGCCGACGTCAATACCGCGGGTCGGCTCATCCAGCATCAGGATTTCGGGCTGCGTTAATAACCAGCGGCCAATAATCACTTTCTGCTGGTTACCGCCTGACAGCGAACCAATCTGGGTGCGGTGGCCTGGCGTTTTCACGCGCATGGAGTCAATCACCCACTGGGTATCGCTTTTCATGCGGGAATTATCCAGCAGCCCGACTTTGTTTTTGTAATTGCGAATGTTAGAAATTAACGAGTTAAAGTTAATATCCAGATAAGCATAAATACCGGTCGAACGACGCTCTTCCGTCACCAGCGCAAAACCATTATTAATGGCTTCGTTGGCGTTGTGGTTATTGATTTTCTTACCGTGCAGCGTAATGGTGCCTTCGGCTTTCTCACGAATGCCAAACAGGGTTTCCACGATGTCGGTGCGCTTTGCCCCCACCAGGCCGGCAATCCCCAGGATTTCACCCTTGTGCAGGTCGAAGGAGACATCGCGGATAGACGGCTGACGTAACGAGGTCAGGTTGCGCACTTCCAGGATCACTTCGCCCGGCTTGTTCTCTTTATCCGGGAAGCGCTGGTTCAGGGAACGGCCGACCATCATGGCGATGATCTTGTCCATGTCCAGCCCTTCCAGCGGCTGCGTGGCGATCCACTGGCCGTCGCGCAGGATGGTGATCTCATCGCACAGCTGGAAGATCTCTTCCATTTTGTGGGAGATGTACACAATGCCGCAGCCGCGATCTTTCAGCTTACGAATAATGGTAAAAAGGTGGTTAACCTCTTTTTCCGTTAATGAGGATGTCGGTTCGTCCATGATGACAATTTTCGCATCATAGGAGAACGCTTTGGCAATTTCGATCATCTGCATCTGGGAGACGGATAATGTTCCCACGCGGGCGCGCGGATCGATATCAATATCCAGCTCGTCGAAAATCGCCTTGGTGTCGCGATACATTTTGTCCTGATCGACAAAAACACCTTTGGTGGGATAACGCCCCAACCACATGTTATCCATGACTGAACGCTGCAGCACCAGGTTTAATTCCTGGTGAACCATCGAGATACCGTTTTCCAGTGCTTCTTTCGCTGAATGGAAATCGATCTCTTTCCCCTGAAAAAGAATGCTGCCAGAATCTTTTTGATAGATCCCAAAAAGACATTTTAATAATGTTGATTTACCCGCACCGTTCTCCCCCATTAAGGCATGAATAGAGTGAGGACGCACTTTTAAATTAACATTATCGAGTGCCTTAACGCCGGGAAATGACTTGTTGATACCGCTCATTTCCAACAGGTATTCACCGGATGACTGAGTTGTTGTGCTGACCATAATTATACCTTGTTGGCCTCGCATATCGCGTTATAAAAGGGCGCAACTCGTTGCGCCCAGTGAAGACAAGTTAACTCTTTTATTTACCGATAAACTCAGCCAGGTTGGACTGGTCTACGCCCACGTAAGGTACGCGAACGATTTTGTTGTCAATTTTCCAGTTGGTGCCATCTGCCGCACCTTTGCCATCGGCCAGGTTTTTCGCCAGATCGAAGGTGGCTTTCGCCTGGTTGTTGGCATCGTTCAGCACGGTACCGGCCATCGCACCGGATTTAACCAGCGCCAGCGCTTCTGGCAGCGCATCTACGCCGAATACCGGGATAGAGGATTTGTTGTGTGCCTTCAGCGCTTCTACCGCACCCATTGCCATCGCATCGTTGTTGGCGATAACCACTTCGATTTTGTTGGCGTTAGGGCCGGACAGCCACGCGTCCATCTTATCTTTCGCCTGAGCGGTATCCCACATCGCGGTATCTAACGCCAGCTGCTGGGTTTTCAGGCCCTTGTCGTTCAGCTCTTTGATAACGTAGGTGGTACGCGCTTCAGCATCCGGGTGGCCAGGTTCGCCTTTCAGCAGCACGAACTGAATCTGACCGTCTTTGTTCAGGTCCCAGTTCGGGTTCGCCGCCCAGTGTTTCGCGATCAGATCGCCCTGAATAATACCGGACTCTTTGGAGTCGGTACCGACGTAATACGCTTTGTCGTAGCTATCCAGCGCCTTACGGGAAGGTTCTTTGTTGAAGAAGACGATCGGCACGTTCTGGCCGCGCGCTTTTTCAATAACCGTGCCTGCTGCAGCCGGGTCAACCAGGTTGATGGCCAGGGCTTTCACGCCTTTCGCCAGCAGAACGTCGATCTGGTCGTTCTGTTTGGACTGGTCATTCTGGGAGTCGTTCATCAGCAGCTGAACGTCTGGCGCTGCTTTCGCATCTTTCTCAATCGCTTTACGCACAACAGACATGAAGTTGTCGTCGTATTTATAGATGGTCACACCAATACGGGTATCCGCAGCGTGCGCTGCTGCACCAAAAAGCATGCTTGCCATTACAGCAGACAGGGTCAACACCTTCTTATTCATGGTATCTCCGGTTTTTTTTATGCAGGGTAGTTCTTGTGAATAACGAGCGGCGGGCAGATGTTAATAAAACGTTACTGACAGCCGAGGTTCACTTATAAAATTTCTCTCTTCCGTGTTCGGTAACGCTCCAGAAATGCGTTTTATTCGTTGTTTGCGGCACATTGGCTATAGTGAAAGTGAATAATCACTGTTACATAGCGTTTCAGCCCCTAAAACGCTGACATCATAGTCAGCGCCTTGTTAAGATACTGTGAATTTACTCACAGATTGAAAACGGTTACATCACCACATGTAATCAGTTAGTGATCGGAACCACAATTTGCCGGGCCGCGACGGAGTGGCGACGCACTAAAGTCGGCATGAAACAGTGTGTTGCCCCCGGATCCAGCACGCCTGCGGCCCCCTGTAACGCCAGCTCAGTCGCCAGTTTCGCCATAGAGGCAATCGGGTAACGCACGGTTGTCAGCTGCGGGTCGGTGTAACGGGCAATCGGGATATCATCGAAACCAATGAGTGATAAATGCTGTGGCACCGCAATGCCGTTATCCTTCAGCGCGGTCAGGGCGCCTGCCGCCATGCTATCGTTATAGGCAAACACCGCAGACAATTGCAGATTGCGGCCCAGCAGCTCTACCATCGCCGCTTCACCGCCCTGCATGTCCGGCGTGCCGGTTCCCACCCAGCTTTCGGAAGGCGTAATGCCATGCTCTTTCAGGGCGTTTTGCCACCCCTCGCGCCGCAGTTCGTCATCTTCAATCGCGTGGCTGGAGGCCAGATAACCGATCCGCTGATGCCCGTTATTGATGAGCATTTTCGTGGCCATCATGGCGCCGCTGACGTTATCCAGCCCGACGCAGCGGTGGGCATAGCCGGGGACGATGCGGTTGATCAGCACCATGCCCGGGATCTGCTCCATCAATCCGGTTAGCTCTTCATCGCTCAAGGCTTTTGAGTGAACAATCAAGGCATTACAGCGCTGGCGGATCAGCACTTCAATGGCATGGCGTTCTTTTTCCGCCTCATGATAGCTATTGCCGATCAGGACATATTTCTCATGCTGCTGGGCGACCATATCGACCGCTTTCACCAGTGCGCCGAAAAAGGCATCCGAGACATCCATCACCACCACGCCGATGGTGTCGCTGACCTGCGTCGCAAGCGCCTGGGCATTGGCATTTGGCCGGTACCCGAGCTGGGTCACGGCCTTCATTACGGTTTCTCGGGTTTCAGGGCTGACCAGCGCGCTATTGTTCAGCACGCGTGAGACGGTAGCCACAGAAACGCCCGCCTGACGGGCGACGTCACGAATGGTGATCATATTCACCATCCTTCAAAGGATTGCAGCAACTCACAGACACCCCCTGTGTTTAGCAAGGTGGCTATTTTGGCAGCGAGAGAAAGGGGACTACGTGAAGAAGCTCACAGTCATGAAAACGCTTACATCCGTTTTGTTAATGATTGTGATCCAGATCGTTATCTGGATGTATTTTTCAATGATATCCCTGAAGCACGTGCGGTTAACTGACGCCATACCCACTCCAGCGGTCCCTGGCGGAAATAGCGTAGCCAGAGAACAGAAAACGCCAGGTTTACCGCCCAGACCGGAATAACAAACGCCAGCAGAGTAAGGCGGTCGAATTTAATAAACAGGCCAAAGCGATAGAAAAGCGTGGTGCAGATTAGCGTTTGCAGGAGGTAATTGCTCAACGCCATGCGGCCCACGCAGGCGATAGCGCTGACCATCCACAGACGAGAAAGCGAGGGCCAGAAGCCGTAGATCAGCGCCGCGTAGCCGATGGTCTGAAACGGCGCGCTCAGTTCACGCGGCACCTGGAGCAGGAACGCGCACCAGCGGTAATCCCAGTGGATATGCCACTGCGCTATCACCGCCGGGAGGTTAATCAGCACGCCGAGCAGCACCAGACCGGTGCCTGTGCGACGATAGTGACGCAGGCTGAATTCCCCTTTCAGCCAGCCGGTGCGCATCAGTGACGCGCCCATCAGCATCATGCCCGCCAGCTGCCAGCCGTATTGCGCGCCCAGCGCGAGGAGGTTATCCCCCAGCATATCCGCGCGGTTGCTTATCGCTTCCGTACCGCCCTTCAGCTTCCAGAACTGTTCGTACTGCAGGTTAGCGGCATCCGGGATCCAGGCACGATTTGTCGTCTCCCCGGAGATCATCCCCAGCAGCAGCAGTACCCCAAGCCCCATGACATAGAGCATCACGCCGGTGTTGAACAGGCTTTTAACGCTGTGCGCATCGCGAATGAGGCGCCAGCAGATGAGCCCGACTAACCCATACGCGAGAAGAATATCGCCGTCCCAGAAGAACAGGCCATGGATAAAACCGAGGATAACCAGCAGCGTCAGGCGCGACTGAATCCAGCGCGTACCGCGTTTGAGGAGAAGCTGCAGGCCTGCGCCAAACAGCAGGGCGAAGAGCGTAAGGAATTTGACCTGCGCAAAGAGATCGAGTATTGCCCAGGTCCAGGCATCACTGCGGGTGATGTCGCCATACCACGCGGGATTGAGATACGCCGCCTTCGGCAAACCGAAGGCGGTGATATTAAGCAGCAGGATACCGAGAATGGCGACGCCGCGAACAAAATCGAGCGTGACGTTTCGCTCCATGGTCCCTGCCCTGTCAGACTTAGTTGTGGTGACGTACGGCGCGCAGGAACTCCTGGCGGGTATTCTGGCTCGATTTAAACAGACCGCCCAGCGAGGTTGTGGTGGTCGCACTGGTGGCATCGCGCACGCCGCGCGCTTTCACGCAGTAGTGAACCGCGTCGATAGAGACGGCCACGTTATTGGTGCCCAGCAGCGTTTGCAGCGCGGTCAGGATCTGCTGGGTCAGGCGCTCCTGCACCTGCGGACGCTGAGCGAAGAACTGCACGATGCGGTTGATCTTCGACAGGCCAATCACCGTGTCTTTAGGGATATACGCCACGGTCGCTTTACCGTCGATGGTCACGAAATGGTGTTCGCAGGTGCTGGTCAGCGTGATATCGCGGACCGTTACCATCTCATCCACTTTCATCTTGTTTTCAATGACGGTGATTTTCGGGAAGTTGGCGTAATCCAGGCCGGAGAAAATTTCGTCGACGTACATTTTCGCGATGCGGTGCGGCGTCTCCATCAGACTGTCGTCACTCAGATCGAGATTCAGCAGCTCCATGATGTCGGTCATGTGACCGGCAATCAGACGCTTGCGGGTTTCATTGTCCAAATCCTGTACGGGCGGACGCAGTGGCGTTTCAAGACCGCGCGCAACCAGGGCTTCGTGGACCAGGGCAGCTTCTTTACTGAGTGATGACATTTTGTTCTCCTGCAGGTGTGGCGTCTTTTGCCCTCGTTGTGGCAAAAGTATGCGTTCATTGTGCGTGAGGCGGCGCACATAATCCAGTATTCACGACGATAATTATTGCGATTGCTGTTGCCTTTCAGCGTGACGATTCCAGACAAGCGCTCCTCCAACAAACAGCGCAATGCCCGCCAGCCCCAGCGCGGGCTCCAGCCGGTGGGTAAGCCAGGTTGATAACGCCGAGGTGACCGGACCAATCAACTGCCCAATCGCATACCCGGTGGTGAGCAGGCCTGCCATATAGCGCGTGTGGTTTGGCGCCAGCTCGCGGCCGTATAAAAGAGAGAGCTGCACGGCACACAAAAAGCCGCCGCCCACCAGCAGCCCACCCGTCAGCAAACCGCCAATCCCCGGCAGCAGCCAGGCCGCCAGCACGCCTGCGCCCTGTAACCACAGTACGATCGCCAGCCTGCGGTTAGCCGTTGAGGTATGGCGTAACAGAATACTGAGCGCAATCCCCACCACGGCGGCGAGACCAAAAATCGGCCAGACAAACTGGGCAAACAGGCTGCCGGGAAAACGCACGGCCGCCATTTGCGACAGGAAGGTCGCCGGGAGGATATAGCCAAACCCGGCCAGGCTGTAGCTCCAGACCAGACGCGTTAAATCCGCCGTCAGCACCAGCGGCTCCGGCGCGGTGCCGGGTCGATGGAGCTGCCCGGATCGCGGCAGGTAGCGCGCCACCAGGGCAATCAGCACCAGCGCCAGTACGCCGTAGATTTGCCATGCCGCCCCGGCCGACAGGGACTTCGCCTGAATATAGACGGCGAGCAGCCCGCTCAGGGCAATGCCCGCCCCCGGTCCGGCAAACACCGCAGCGCTCAGGCCCGGTTTACCCAGCTGCCCCAGCCGTTCGTTGGTCCAGGCGGCAATGAGTACCATCGACCAGCCGCTCATGCAGCCAATCACGAAGCGCAGCAGGCCGTGCACGACGGCGTTATCCGCTGCCGCGGAGAGCAGCGTCAGCGCCACCGCGCCGATGATGCCCAGCCAGAGGCGCGTTTCCACAAAGCGGTGCGCGCGCATGGCATCCCATGCGCCCACCAGATAGCCCAGATAATTCATCGCCGCCACCAGACCCGCGCTGGTCAGCGTAAGCTGTCCGGCAGCAATCATCAGCGGCACCTGGGGCGTAAAGGCAAAGCGCCCTATCCCCATCGCCACCACCAGAACGACAAACCCACTGAGCGCAATACGCAGCGCCATGACCGCTCCAATTGTTAAAGAAAAGTAAATTTATGATGCAGCATCTCGCCGCCTGGCGAAAGTGAAAGTTACTCACAGGTCAATGAAAAGGCTGTATTATGGGTTTTATGAATACGCATTCTCATTAAGGAGCCCTGCATGGAACTGCTCGAAGAGCACCGTTGTTTTGAAGGTCGACAGCAGCGCTGGCGGCACGACTCCACCTCTCTGAACTGTGCAATGACGTTCAGCATTTTCCTGCCGCCGACGGAAAACCCGCCGGTTTTGTTCTGGCTTTCCGGCCTGACCTGTAACGACGAAAACTTCACCACCAAAGCCGGCGCGCAGCGTATTGCCGCCGAGCTGGGCATTGCGCTGGTGATGCCAGACACCAGCCCGCGTGGCGACGATGTGGCCGACGATGCCGGATACGACCTGGGCAAAGGCGCCGGGTTTTATCTCAATGCGACCGAGCAGCCCTGGGCGCGCCACTACCGCATGTATGATTACCTTCGCGATGAACTTCCTGCGCTGGTGCAGTCGCAGTTTGCGGTTGGCGAGCGCTGCGCGATCAGCGGCCACTCGATGGGCGGGCACGGGGCGCTCATCATGGCGCTGAAAAATCCGGGGAAATACGTCAGCGTGTCGGCATTTGCGCCAATTGTGAACCCAACACAGGTGCCGTGGGGGCAGAAAGCCTTCACACACTATCTGGGTGAGGATGCGGAAAAATGGCAGGCATGGGACAGCTGCGCGCTGATGCTGGCCAGCAAAGCTGAAGAAGCCATTCCTACCCTTATCGATCAGGGTGATGCGGACCAGTTCCTCGCCGGTCAGCTGCAGCCTGCGGTGCTGGCAGAAGCGGCACGCCAGAAAGACTGGCCGCTGACGCTGCGCATTCAGCCGGGATACGATCACAGCTATTATTTCATCGCGTCCTTTATTGAGGATCATCTCCGCTTCCATGCGGAGCATTTGTTCGGGTAAATGCGGCCGATTGCCGGGTGGCGGCTTCGCCTTACCCGGCCTACATTCGTGGATTTTGTAGGCCCGGTAAGCGAAGCGCCACCGGGCATCAAGGCTACATCAGAACTTATAATCCACGCCGACAAAGTAGCGACGGCCATCTTCCGTGTAGCTGTAATCGTCGCGGCTCAGATCTTTGTCCAGCAGGTTCTGCACGCCCGCGCGCAGCTTCACGCTTTTGGTTGCCTGCCATGCGGCGCCGGTATTCCAGATAACATAGCCACCCGGCGTTGGGTCGCTGCTGGTCAGCGCGCGTTTCTCACCGGTGTAGTTGCCCTGAACATAGAACGACCAGTCCTGCGTCGCCTTCCAGTCAACGGTCCCGTTGGCGGTGTGGAACGGCAGATCGGACAGCGGTTTGTTGCCGCCGTTGCTGATATCACGACCGTCGTTGTAGGTGTAGTTCAGCGTCACTTTCCAGTCGTCCGCCAATGGGAATTTCAGCTCGGTCTCCACCCCGCGGATGCGCGCCTTGTTGACGTTGTAGTAGCGGAAAATCGGTTCACCGTCCGCATTCAGGCCAACGTAGTTAGGGTAGCTCTGCGCCTGCTTCGCATTGGCCGTACGGCTGATGCTGATGCGGTCATCGACGTTATTCTGGAAGGTGGTCACGCTGGCCTGCACGCCCTCTAACCAGCCCTCTTCCCCGCTGTAGTACAGGCCGAATTCGAAGCTCTCGCTGGTTTCCGGCTTCAGATCCGGGTTACCGACAATCTCACAGGCACCGCGGCACGAGCCGGTGACCCAGTCCGGGCTCAGCTGCAGCAGTGACGGCGCTTTAAACGCGGTCGCCCAGCCCCCTTTCACCGTGACGGTATCGGTCGCGTTGTAGACCAGATAGGCGCGCGGGCTCCAGTGGTCGCCGTAGGTATCATGGTCGTCCATACGGATGCCGGTGGTCAGCGCCAGAGGTTCAAAAATACGCCACTCGTCCTCCAGGAACAGGGCATACTGGCTTGTCGACGTACTGCTGCTGGAGCCGCCCGTCAGGTTGACCGGATCCTTCAGCTTATCGTGACGCCATTCGCCGCCGAAGGTCATCAGCTGGTTGATGTCGCCCAGCGGCAGCACGTATTTCCCGTCTACCGCGTTGCTCTCGGAGGTGATCGGATTGCTGTTGCCCGGGTTTTTGTTATCCACCTTCTCGCCGTAAACCTTCAGCTCGCTGTTGCCGACGCCCCAGCGGCCGTTGTGGCTGAGAGAGTAGTTCTGACGTTCAAGGCGGTTTTTGTCGAGGGAATCCGAGTCACGATCCTGACGGTCGAAACCGTAGCCCGCCGTAAAGTCGTGATTTTCAGACGGCGTCCAGGCGAACTCCACATTCGCATCGCGGCTGGTGAAGCCTTCAATGCGCGGTGTTTCACCGCTCGCCGTGGTAGAGGACTTCTGCTGACCGTCTTTCTCACGCTTTGCGAGGCTACCGTAGGCTTTCAGCCCCAGCAGGCCGTCCACCAGCGGACCGCTGGTATAGAACTGGCCGTCGTACGTATCACCACGATCGCGATGTTCCTGAATTGTGGAATCAGCGCTCAGGGTGCCCGTCCATTTCTGGCCGATTTTCTTAGTGATAATGTTCACCACGCCGCCCAGCGCATCGGAGCCATAAAGCGAGGACATCGGCCCACGCACCACTTCAATTCGTTCGATGGCGTCAACCGGCACCCAGTTGAGGTCGAAATCATTATGGCGGAACACCGCGTTACGGGAATTGACGCGCTTGCCGTCGATCAGGATCAGCGTGTAGCTGCTGTCCAGCCCGCGAATACTTACCCCTTTACGGTTGTCCCCTTCGCTCGTAAGCTGCACGCCCGGCACATCCCGTAACACATCTTTCAGGTTCTGAACGGGTTTGCGCTGCAAATCTTCCTGGGTAATCACGCTGATGCTTGCCGGTGCGTCTTTCAGGTTTTGCTCGGTCGCGGAGGCCGTAACAACCATTGTGTCGCCGGATTCCGCTGCGATAACAGGCAGGGCCAGGGACATTGCGGACGCACAAAGTCCTCCCCTGACGAAGGGATTCAACCTAAACATTCCATATCTCCATGAGGTAAATACAACTCAATCAAATCATCATTGCTCACAGCGTCTTCCTTGCCGCCCACATCTCCGGTGGGTCGGTGACACGCTTATTTTTGATAACGATAAAGCAAACGATAATTATTATCAATTAAATTGTTAAGAAATATATCTTTGTTACAGGGGGCGGGAATAAAAAAGCCCGCTCAAACGAGCGGGCTAAGAGAGAGGAAGTGCGATTATTGTTTAAATCGTTCCGGGAATTCCATTTCACTGTAGCGAACGAAGTGTGTTCCTTTCGTCAGCTTGTAGCCAAACCAGATGACGAGGAACAGCGGAATACCAATGTAGGTTGCCGTGACGGCGCCCCAGTCAATGGTGTCCGCCAGGAACGCTTCATAGTTCTGTCCCAGCGTAATAATCAGGCACAGAATGAAGGCGAAAATGGGACCCAGCGGGAAGAACCCTGAGCGATACGGCAGCTGGTTAACGTCATAACCCTGTTTGACGTAGCCACGGCGGAAACGATAGTGGCTAATGGCAATCCCCAGCCAGGCAATAAAGCCCGTCATCCCGGAGGTGTTAAGCAGCCACAGGTACACCGTCTGGTTGCCAAACATAGAGGTCAGGAAGCACAGGCCGGCAATCACCGTTGTGGCGTACAGTGCGTTGCGCGGTACGCCGCCACGGGACAGCTTCGCGAAAATACGCGGTGCTTTACCGTCGCATGCCAGCGTGTAGAGCATACGGGTGGACGCGTACATTCCGGAGTTACCGGCAGAAAGTACGGCGGTCAGGATAACGGCGTTCATCACTGCTGCGGCTGAAAGCAGGCCGGCATGCTGGAAGACCAGCGTGAACGGGCTGACGCTAATGTCTTTGACGTCATTACGCAGCAGGCTTGGATCGGTGTACGGAATGATCAGGCTGATAATCAGGATCGCGAACACATAGAACAGCAGGATACGCCAGAAGACCTGACGAACCGCGCGCGGAATATTCTTCTCCGGGTTCTCTGACTCACCGGCAGCAATGCCAATCAGCTCGGTTCCCTGGAAGGAGAAGCCGACAATCATTGCCACGCCAATCATTGCCGACAGTCCACCGGCAAACGGCGCATCGCCTATTGTCCAGTTACTCCAGCCCGCAGGTTCAGCGCCTTTGAAAATACCAACGATCATCGCCACACCGACGACGATAAAGATGATGACGGTTGCCACTTTGATCAAAGAGAACCAGTATTCCGCTTCGCCGAAACCGCGCACGGAGATGTAGTTCAGCAGGAAGATGACGGCCAGGAACAGGGCGCTCCAGATCCAGCCCGGCGTATCCGGGAACCACCAGTTCATCACCAGCTGTGCGGCGACAAGGTCAACGGCGATGGTGACCGCCCAGTTGTACCAGTAGTTCCAGCCCAGCGCGAAGCCGAAGCCTTCTTCAACGTATTTTTGACCGTAGGTCGAGAACGAACCGGATACCGGCATGTACGCGGCCAGTTCGCCGAGACTGGTCATCAGGAAGTACACCATCAGGCCAATCAGGATATAAGAGAAAAGTGCCCCACCCGGGCCGGCTGCCGAAATCGTTGCGCCAGAGGCAACGAAAAGACCTGTACCGATGGAGCCGCCAATGGCGATCATCGTCAGGTGACGCGCCTTGAGTTCACGACGTAGCGTGGGCGCTTCTGTGGTTTTAATTTCTGAAACCATATGAAAATGCTGTCCATTTAATAAATGAGGCGCGATTGTAGCAGACGATCCGCGTTCCTTCCGGCAGAAATACTCAGTTATAAGAGAGCTTCATGACGCGGCCAGGATTATAAGTAAAGCATAATTTTTCCCTCTCCCCTTTGGGGTGAGGGACGCTGTCAGATTTCGCAATAGCGCAGAAAACGCTGCAGGGAGCTGGAAAGGTGTTTCTGGCGATGATGAATGCACCACAGCGTGCGCACCAGTTTCGGAAGCGGAACGGGAATCTCCACCAGCGATCCGGTTTCCAGCTGTTCGGCAATAACGCGCCGGGAAAGACAGCTGATACCCAATCCGTGGCGCACCGCGTGCTTAATCGCCTCTGAGTTCCCCAATTCCATCCCCAGCTGGAAATGCGGCAGATGGGACAGCAGCAGGTAATCGACAATTTCACGCGTGCCGGAGCCCTGCTCGCGCAGGATCCACTGCGCCTGCGCCAGCCGCTCCAGCGTCACCTCGCCCTGCAATAACGACGAGGCCGGGGATGCAAACACCACCAGCTCGTCTTCCAGCCAGGGCTCGGCAATGATATCGACGTTGTGGCAGGGCCCCTCGATGAGGCCGATATCCACGCGGAAGTCGATCACCGCGTTGATGACGTCCTGGCTATTGCCCACGCTCATCTCCAGCGGCAGGGTGGGAAAATCCCGGCGATAGCGGGCAATCACTTCCGGCAGAATGTAGTTCCCGATGGTGCTGCTGGCGTAGACGCGGATCGCACCGTTATCTTCGCGGAACAGCTGTTCGATTTCGATAGCCTGCTCCAGCAGCGCCAGCGCGCGTGGATAAAGAAGACGACCGTGTTCGTTGACCACCAGACGCTTCCCTACCCTGTCGAAAAGCTGAACGCCCAGTTGTCCTTCAAGATCGGTCAACGCCGCGCTGACCGCAGACTGCGAGAGCGCCAGCATTTGTGACGCCTGGGTCGTCGAGCCGCTTTTCAGCACCTCGGCAAACACTTCCAGCTGACGCAAAGTAATGTGCATGGTTGCTTACCACTTATATAGATTGATTATAAGTATATAATCAATTTTATTTTTAAGCCAGACCGCCGTAACCTTTAGCCAGACAAAGGAGAAGGTTATGTCAGAAATCACCTTACAACATCATCGTACAGTGTGGCACTTCGTGCCGGGTCTTGCGCTCAGCGCCGCAGTGACCGCCGTCGCGCTATGGGGCGGCAGTATCCCGGCCATCGCAGGCGCAGGTTTCAGCGCGCTGACGCTCGCCATTTTGCTCGGCATGGTCGTGGGTAACACCGTTTATCCACATATCTGGAAATCCTGCGACGGCGGCGTAATCTTTGCCAAGCAGCATCTGCTGCGTCTTGGGATCATTCTTTATGGCTTTCGTCTCACCTTTTCGCAGATTGCGGATGTGGGTGCGAGCGGGATCGCCATCGACGTTCTGACCCTGACCAGCACCTTTTTACTGGCCTGCTTTATCGGTCAGAAAGTGTTTGGCCTGGACAGGCAAACCAGCTGGCTGATCGGTGCCGGGAGCAGTATCTGTGGCGCAGCGGCGGTGCTGGCAACGGAGCCGGTCGTGAAAGCCGAAGCCAGCAAGGTAACGGTTGCCGTCGCGACGGTGGTGATCTTCGGTACGCTGGCGATTTTCCTCTACCCGGCCATGTATCCGCTGGTCGCCCACTGGTTTAGCCCGGAAACCTACGGCATCTATATCGGCTCGACCATGCACGAAGTGGCCCAGGTGGTCGCAGCAGGACACGCCATTAACCCGGACGCTGAAAACGCGGCGGTGATTGCCAAAATGCTGCGCGTGATGATGCTGGCGCCGTTCCTGATTTTCCTCGCGGCCCGTGTTAAACAGCTGGCTCCGGCGGGCGGCAGCGAGAAGAGCAATATCACCATTCCGTGGTTTGCGATCCTGTTCATCGTGGTCGCTATCTTTAACTCCTTCCACCTGCTGCCGAAAGCGGTGGTGGATATGCTGGTGACGCTGGATACCGTACTGCTGGCGATGGCCATGGCGGCGCTGGGGGTGACCACGCACGTCAGCGCGCTGAAAAAAGCCGGTGCGAAACCGCTGCTGATGGCGCTGGTGCTCTTCATCTGGCTGATTGTCGGCGGTGGCGCAATTAACCTCGCGGTCCATAGCCTGATGGCATAAACCACTACATCCTTCTCCTGTTAACCCGCTATCATAGGCATTTCGGGTTAACAGGAGTCCCTTTATGAAATATGTTGGAGCGCACGTCAGCGCTGCAGGTGGCCTTGCGAATGCCGCCATTCGTGCCGCCGAAATTGAGGCGACCGCTTTCGCCCTGTTCACCAAAAATCAGCGCCAGTGGCGCGCCGCACCGCTCACCGCTGAGGTGATTGATGATTTCAAAGCCGCCTGTGAGAAATACCGCTACGGGCCCGGCCAGATCCTCCCCCACGACAGCTACCTGATCAACCTCGGTCACCCGGTTGAAGAAGCGCTGGAAAAATCCCGCGAGGCGTTTCTTGATGAAGTGCAGCGCTGCGAACAGCTGGGGCTGACGCTGCTGAACTTCCATCCGGGCAGCCATCTGATGCAGATCGACGAAGATGCCTGCCTGGCGCGCATTGCCGAGTCCATTAACATCACTCTGGATAAAACCAAAGGCGTGACGGCGGTGATTGAGAACACCGCTGGTCAGGGCAGCAACCTCGGCTTTAAGTTCGAACATCTGGCGGCGATTATCGACGGCGTGGAGGACAAATCCCGCGTCGGCGTGTGCATTGATACCTGCCACGCGTTTGCCGCCGGTTATGACCTGCGCACCACCGAGGCAACAAAAAACACGTTTGATGAGTTCGAGCGCATTGTGGGCTTTAAATATCTGCGTGGAATGCACTTAAACGATGCGAAAAGCGCCTTTGGTAGCCGCGTTGACCGCCATCACAGCCTGGGCGAAGGCAACATTGGCCACGATGCGTTCCGCTTTATCATGCAGGACGCCCGCTTCGACGGTATTCCGATGGTGCTTGAAACCATCAATCCGGACATCTGGGCAGAAGAGATTGCCTGGCTGAAGGCACAGCAAACCGCTGAACAGGCGGCATAAAAAAAGCCGGGTGCGTAATGCGACCCGGCTTTTTTGTTGTTTATCGCTTACGCTGCTTTCGCCACAACTTCCGCTTCCGGACGTTTCAGCACCGCGTAAGAGAGGCCCGCCACCAGCGTACCGGCAACAATCGCCAGCAGGTAACCCAGTACCGGGGTGATGGCGCCAGGGATCAGCAGCACGAACAGACCGCCGTGTGGTGCCATCAGTTTTGCGCCAATCGCCATGGAGATCGCCCCCGTCACGGCACCACCTGCGATACAGCACGGCAGCACACGCATTGGGTCACGCGCCGCGAACGGAATCGCGCCTTCGGTGATGAAGCACAGACCCAGCACCAGCGCGGCTTTACCGCCTTCCTGCTGCGCTTTATCGAACTTACGACGGGCAATAATCGTCGCCAGGCCGAGCGCCAGCGGAGGCACCATGCCTGCCGCCATGATCGCCGCCATTGGTGCGTAGGTCTGGGTACTCAGCAGGCCCACACCAAAGGCGTACGCCGCTTTGTTCACCGGACCACCCATGTCGGTACACATCATGCCGCCGAGGATTGCACCCAGCAGAACCGCGTTCGCGGTGCCCATGGTCTGCAGCCAGTGGGTCAGACCCGCCAGGATGCCTGCAACCGGCTTACCAATCAGGTAAATCATCGCCAGGCCGACCACCAGGCTGGAAATCAGCGGGATGATCAGGATCGGCTTCAGCGCTTCCATACTCTGCGGCAGCTTCAGCTTCGAGCTAATCAGCTTCGCGACGTAACCGGCGAGGAAGCCCGCGATGATACCGCCGATAAAGCCAGAACCGGTGCTCACGGCCAGCATACCGCCGATAAGCCCCGGGGTCAGGCCAGGACGGTCAGCAATGGAGAAGGCAATAAAGCCCGCCAGTACCGGCACCATCAGGGCGAAGGCTGAGCCCCCGCCGATCTGCATCAGCGCAGCCGCCAGGGTACCTTGTTCTTTAAACGCGGTGATACCAAACGCGAACGAGAGCGCGATACACAGACCGCCCGCGACCACCATCGGCAGCATGTAAGACACGCCGGTCAGCAGGTGGCGATAGGCGCCTGCGGACTCTTTCTTCCCTTCCGTCGCGGTCTGGCGCGCGCCGGTTGCCTGATACGGCTTCGCTTCCACCAGCGCTTTATCAAACTCCTGCGCGGTCTTTTTCAGCGCCAGGCCTGTAGAGGTACGGTACATTGGCTTACCGGCAAATTTCGCCAGGTCCACTTCGATATCCGCCGCCACAATCACCAGATCGGCCTCCGCCACTTCCTCTGGGGTGATGGCATTGCCGGCACCGACGGAGCCGCGCGTTTCAACTTTTACCCACCAGCCGCGTTTTTTTGCTTCGGTTTCAATGGCTTCAGCCGCCATAAAGGTGTGAGCCACCCCCGTCGGGCAGGCCGTCACCGCCACAATGCGTTTCGGGCCCGTGGCCGCAGCCGGTGCCGTCGCGACAGGCGCGCTGTAGACAGACGCGTGACCTTTCGCTTCGCTCAGGAACAGTTCCGGATGTGCCACCGCGCGATTAATATCGCCCAGCCACACTTTTTTGCCGTTCAGCGCACTGTCAGCCGGGATGTTGTCGCCCAGGACAATGGCCAGTTCGGCATCGCCCGGGTTATCAGTCATCTCGAGATGTGCTTTGTTCGCCGCCGCTCCCAGCAAGGTCTTCGCCATATAGGCGCGTGCCTGTCCGAGACCGGAGTCAATGATCAGCAGCGTTTTCATTATTCCTCTCCTGCTGTTAGTTAAAAGGTTTTAAGTCAACGCGCGCCATCATCGCGGCTAACTGGGTACGATCGGTAATACCGACATTGCTCTGGCTGACGGCCAGGGCAGCAACGGCAGTGGCAAGACGTAAAGTATGTTCACTGGATTCCCGCATCAGCAGACCATAAATCAGTCCGCCAACCATGGAATCCCCTGCGCCAACGGTACTCACAACCTCCATTGACGGCGGTTTGGCGATCCATTCGCCAGACGCGTTAACCCACAACGCGCCTTCTGCACCAAGCGAGATCACCACGTGAGCGATACCCTGCTCGCGCAGCGCATGGGCAGCGTCAATCACATCTTTTAATTCTGGCAGCTTACGGCCCGCCCAGATCTCCAGTTCGCGGCGATTTGGCTTCACCAGCCACGGAGAGGCTTTCAGGCCCGCGACCAGCGCGTCACGGCTGCTGTCAAAAATAATGCATGGGCACTGGCTGCGCAGGCGCGTCATCCAGTCGGTAAACGCTTCCGGGCTGACGCCGGATGGCAGGCTGCCGCTGACGCACACCATGTCAAACTGCCCCAGCCAGGTCAGCGAGTCGTTGACAAAGCGTTCCCAGTCTGACGGCGTCACTTCGAAGCCAGAGAAGTTCAGATCGGTCACTTCACCGTCTTTCTCCGTCAGCTTAACGTTGATACGGGTACGGCCCTGAACAACCTGGAAACGGTTGGCAATGCCCAGCTCGCTGAACAGCTGCTGGAAACCATCCTGGTTGTCTTTACCGAGGAATCCGCCCACGGTGACATCGATACCGAGATCCTTGAGCACTTTCGCGACGTTAATCCCTTTGCCCGCAGCATGCAGGCCGGTGGTACGCACGAGGTTAACTTCGCCGCGCTCAATTTCCGGGCAAAACCCCACCAGGTCATAAGCCGGGTTCAGCGTAATAGTCGCAACACGTCTGCTCATTATGCGCCCTCCCCCAGACCCGCCGCGATGGCATCGCCAATCGCTTTCAGCGCCTGTTCAGCATCGGCACCCTGCGCGGTGAAACGCAGACGGTGGCCTTTCTTCACGCCCAGCGCGACCACTTTCATCAGACTACGGCCGTTGGCCGGTTTGCCCGTGCCGTCAAGATTCGCCACGGTAATCTCACTCTCAAATTGTTTAATGGTATTCACCAGCATGGTGCCCGGACGGGCATGCAGGCCGTGCTCGTTACGCACCACGAACTCCGCGGTTAGCACGTCATCCGTCAGCGCATCATCACTGGTCAGCAGTGCCAGCACGGTGGAGGCATCAGCGTTCAGCAGTTTTTCAGCTTTGTTGTTCAGCAGCAGATCGCCAAGACGCTTCAGCACGGAAACCGGCTGTTCATCAGCCATCGCGACGGTCACCAGCATGGCCGCGCGCTCGCCTTCTACCTCAAACGCCGAGGCAGCACGGCTCACGGCAATCGCACTGCGCAGGTTGCCTTCAGCACTGTCGTTCAGCCAGATACCCTGACCCAGATTCAACGGCTTATCGTTAATCACGCGCGTCACAAAGGTGGCATCCGCCGCGCCGGCTTCTTTCAGACGACCCGCGTTAAGCGCCTGCAGCGTCACCAGATCGGAAGCAACCACATCCAGCGTCAGCGTTTCATTATCCAGTTTCAGCGCTTCACTCTGTTTTTCGCCCATCAGCAAGGCGCGCAGCTCTTCCGCGGTGGTGGCGGATTTAAGCTGTTCAGCCACCGCGTCATCGCTCAGAACATGCGTCAGCTGACGCAGCAGACCTAAATGTTCATCGCTGCTGGCCGCGATACCGATGGCCACATAGGCCACCTGACCGTCGCCCCAGAGCACGCCCTGCGGGAACTGATACACCTTAACGCCGGTTTTCAGCACCTGATCGCGGGTGTCGGTGGTACCGTGCGGAATGGCAATGCCATTGCCGAGGAAGGTTGAAGTCTGCTGCTCGCGGGCCAGCATGCCGTTGACATAGCCGTCCGCGACGTTACCCGCCTGCACAAGCGCAGCGGCAACCTGGCGAATAGCCTCTTCTTTATCCCCGGCCTGAGCGCCCGGGTGGATATCCTGAACAGATAACTGGAACATGGTTCTCCACTCCTGCTGAACTTGAATCGTTTCAGCTTTAATGAGAAAAAATGCGCTAGCCTGCTCCGTTTGTTAAAACAAGATAGCGCTGAAACGTTTCAAAAAGTCTTGCGCTTTCTGCTGTGCCTTGCAAGTAAACTCGTCTTTCTGATATCAGAATTTAGAGATACAGCACATTTCTTCTTCATTGAGCTGAATTTTGCTGAAGTTCAGCAAGTCAGTTTCAGCTAAGGTCAGCAGCGTGAGATGCAAGTTGAAATGCCATTTTGATTTTTCGTGGCATCATTGACCGCACCCACTGTTTATTTTTTAGCTGACGGCGTACACTCCGCCCCTCTCTGCTACTCGCTAATTATAAAACATGCATAACACCCCTGCGGCTGCCTCGCCAAAGCCCTTTGACTTGACCTCAGCGGCCTTCCTGATTGTTGCCTTTTTCACGGGCATTGCCGGTGCGTTACAGACGCCGACGCTGAGCTTATTTCTGACCAATGAGGTTCATGTTCGTCCGGCGCTGGTTGGCTTCTTTTTTACCGGAAGCGCCATCATCGGCATCCTGGTCAGTCAATTTCTGGCGGGGCGATCCGACAGAAAAGGCGATCGTAAAAGCCTGATCGTTTTCTGCTGCCTGCTGGGGGTCATGGCCTGCGTTCTTTTTGCCTGGAACCGCAACTACTTCATTCTGCTTTTCGTCGGGGTATTCCTGAGCAGCTTTGGCTCGACGGCTAACCCACAGCTGTTTGCGCTTGCCCGCGAACACGCCGACCATACCGGACGTGAAGCGGTGATGTTCAGCTCTGTCCTGCGTGCGCAGGTGTCGCTGGCATGGGTGATTGGCCCGCCGCTGGCCTACGCGCTGGCGATGGGTTTTGGCTTTACGGTGATGTACCTGAGCGCGGCAGTCGCGTTTGTGGCGTGCGGCGCGCTGGTGTGGTTCTTCCTGCCGTCCATGCGCAAAGAGCCCAAGGTGGCAACGGGTGTGCTGGAAGCGCCGCGCCGTAACCGCCGCGATGCCCTGCTCCTGTTCGCGATCTGCACGCTGATGTGGGGCACCAATAGCCTGTATATCATCAATATGCCGCTGTTTATCATTAATGAACTGCACCTGCCGGAGAAGCTGGCGGGGATCATGATGGGCACCGCAGCCGGGCTTGAGATCCCGACCATGCTGATCGCAGGCTATTACGCAAAGCGCTTCGGGAAACGTTTTTTAATGCGCATCGCCGCCGTCGCCGGTCTGCTGTTTTATATCGGTATGCTGACGGTACATACGCCGGGGCTATTGCTGGCGTTACAGCTCCTGAACGCTATCTATATTGGTATTCTCGCCGGGATAGGCATGCTTTATTTCCAGGATCTGATGCCGGGCCAGGCAGGCTCCGCCACCACCCTTTATACTAATACCACCCGCGTGGGCTGGATTATTGCCGGTTCAATGGCCGGTGTCGTGGCCGAAATCTGGAGCTATCACACGGTGTTCTGGATTGCGCTGGTGATGTGTACGCTGACGATTGGCTGCCTGGCGAGGATTAAAGACGTTTAAGGCGCGGTGAGCGCTTCCAGCTCAAGAAGGTACGTTATCGCCTGCTCTCGCGTGCTGCCGCACATTTCAGCCGTGGGCTGAAGCCCGGAGCAGACCTTCGGGCGCAACGGTGAGCCAAAGATCATGCACAGGTTCGTTTCCGAGAGCTGAACGCAGCGGGTATTGGCAGGTTTGCCCTCGGGCATTCCTGGAATGGGGCTTGAAATGGACGGTGCAGTACAGCACGCGCCACAATCGGGACGACAATCCATAAATGCTCTCTTTCGCTGGCGAATGCCCGTACGGTCGGGCATCGCGCGCACAGTAACACCTTTTGTGTATTGATAGCAAAAGCCACGAATTCCTCTTGCCTGAAAGGCCGCGCGCGAGTAATTTGGCGCGATATTTTTTACCTCCCGTAAACAGGATTACTGCAATGCCAAGAGCGAACGAAATTAAGAAAGGTATGGTACTGAATTACAACGGCAAACTGCTGATTGTGAAAGATATCGATATTCAGGCACCAAGCGCCCGTGGTGCAGCTACGCTGTACAAAATGCGTTTCGCCGATGTGCGTACCGGCCTGAAGGTGGAAGAGCGCTTTAAAGGTGACGATATCGTCGATACCGTGACCCTGACCCGTCGCTATGTTGATTTCTCCTACATCGACGGCAACGAATATGTGTTCATGGACAAAGAAGATTACACCCCGTATATCTTCACCAAAGACCAGATTGAAGAAGAGCTGCTGTTCATCCCGGAAGGCGGTATGCCTGATATGCAGGTTCTGACCTGGGACGGGGTGCTGCTGGCGCTGGAACTGCCTCAGACCGTCGATCTGGAAATCGTTGAAACCGCACCAGGCATCAAAGGCGCATCCGCCAGTGCCCGCAACAAACCGGCTACCCTGACCACCGGCCTGGTTGTGCAGGTGCCGGAATACCTTTCTGCTGGCGAGAAAATCCGCATCCATATCGAAGAAAAACGCTATATGGGTCGCGCTGACTGATTGCGGCGTTTGTCGGGTGGCGCTACGCTTACCCGACCTACGAAAAAACCGGCCCTGAAGCCGGTTTTTGTGTTTTTGTAGGCTGGGTAAGGCGGAGCCGCCACCCGGCAATTCCGGTTACAGTAGCTCCGGATACTTCGTCATCTTCAGCGCCAGCTCAACGCCGCGCACTTCCGCCATCCCTTTAAGACGGCCAATCGCCGAATAGCCCGGGTTGGTTTTCTTACGCAGATCGTCCAGCATCTGGTGTCCGTGATCCGGACGGAACGGGATAGGACGCACATCGCCAGCCTGCATACGACGGGCCTCTTCCGCCAGAATAGCGTCCACCACCGCGACCATATTCACATCGCCGCCCAGGTGCGCCGCCTCGTGGAAGGTTTTTGGGTTCTCTTCACGGCAGGTCGCACGCAGATGCGTAAAGTGAATGCGATCGCCGAAGGTTTTAATCATCCGCACCAGATCGTTATCGGCCCGCACGCCGTAGGAGCCGGTACACATGGTAAAGCCGTTGTGGATGCTGTCGACCGTCTCTTTCAGCCACTGCATATCTTCAATCGTAGACACGATACGCGGCAGGCCGAGGATAGGACGCGGGGGATCGTCCGGATGTACCGCCAGGCGAACCCCCACCTCTTCCGCGACCGGCACAATTGCGCGCAGGAAATACGCCATGTTTTCACGCAGCTGCTGCTTATCAATATTGCCGTACTCCGCCAGGCGGGCGCGGAACTGATCCAGCGTATAGCCCTCTTCGGCACCCGGCAGGCCCGCAATAATATTTCGGGTCAGCTTTTCGATATCCGCGTCGCTGGCGGCATTGAACCATTGGAGCGCCTGCTGCAGCTCTTCCGCGGTGTAATCCGCTTCTGCGCCAGGGCGTTTCAGAATGTGCAGTTCGAATGCCGCAAAGGCAATCTGATCGAAACGCAGCGCTTTTGAGCCGTCCGGCATTTGATATTCGAGGTCTGTACGCGTCCAGTCCAGAATGGGCATGAAGTTGTAGCAAACGGTATCAATACCGCAGGCCGCGAGGTTACGGATGCTCTGCTGATAGTTGGCAATCCAGGTCTGATACTCGCCGGAATGGGTTTTGATGTCTTCGTGAACCGGAATGCTTTCCACCACAGACCAGGTTAATCCTTTTTCCGCCAGCAGCGCCTGACGCGTCTGGATTTCCTCTACCGGCCAGACCTGACCGTTAGGAATATGATGCAGCGCCGTGACGACACCCGTTGCGCCAGCCTGACGCACATCATCAAGAGAAACCGGATCGTTCGGCCCGTACCAACGCCAGGTTTGTTCCATTGCCTCACCCTCTTAAGTTGTTATACCAATATGCGTTACTACAATGACGACTACCATACATGTTTACCGCGAAGGGTCAATACACCGCCACACATTGATTGATCAAACTCACATAACGGGGATATTTACGGCTCACCAATTTTATTTGCTGTCATATAACTTTACACTGGCATTGTTAATTAATGGTTAATCAGGTGTATCTCATGAAGACAATTGCCTCCACCACCCTTCCTGCCCGGGTTCAGCAACCGCGCTACGATCGTCAGCAACTGCGCTCCCGCATCGTCCACTTTGGCTTTGGCGCGTTTCACCGTGCGCACCAGGCCTTGTTAACAAATCGGGTGCTGAATGAAAAAGGCGGCGACTGGGGGATTTGTGAGATTAGCCTCTTCAGCGGCGATGTGCTGATGAGCCAGCTGCGCGCGCAGGATCATCTGTTCACCGTGCTGGAAAAAGGGGCTGAAGGAAATGAGGCGATTATCGTCGGTGCCGTCCATGAATGCCTGAACGCAAAGCTGGACTCCCTGCCCGCCATTATTGAGAAATTTTGCGAGCCTCAGGTCGCGATTGTCTCGCTCACCATCACAGAGAAAGGCTATTGCATCGATCCCGCGACCGGGAAACTCGACCTGAATAACCCCCGGATCGTCTACGACCTTGAAAACCCCTCAGAGCCACATTCCGCCCCTGGGATCCTGGTCGAAGCCCTCCACCGCCGCCGCGAGCGCGGCCTGCCCGCCTTTACCGTGCTCTCCTGCGACAATATCCCGGACAACGGGCACGTGGTGAAAAACGCCGTGCTGGGCATGGCGCAAAAACGTTCCGCAGGGTTATCTGAATGGATCGATACCCACGTAAGCTTCCCCGGAACGATGGTCGACAGGATTGTTCCCGCCGCGACGGAGGCCTCGCTGGCGGAAATCACCGACGCGCTCGGCGTGGAAGATCCGTGCGCCATCAGCTGCGAGCCGTTCATTCAGTGGGTAATAGAAGATAATTTTGTCGCCGGCCGTCCCGAGTGGGAAGTGGCGGGTGTCCAGATGGTGCAGGATGTTCTGCCGTGGGAGCAGATGAAATTACGCATGCTCAACGGCAGCCACTCTTTCCTGGCGTATCTCGGGTATCTTGCCGGCTACGCGCATATTAATGAATGCATGGAGGATGCAGCGTTCCGGGAAGCCGCCCGTCGGCTGATGCTGAACGAGCAGGCCCCCACGTTACGGATTAAGGATGTCGACCTCACCGCGTATGCCGATAGCCTGCTCGAACGCTTTGCCAACCCGGCCCTCCAGCATCGGACCTGGCAAATCGCGATGGACGGTAGCCAGAAGCTTCCGCAAAGAATGCTGGACGGGATCCGCGTTCATCTTGAGCGAAACACGCCGTGGTCGCTGCTGGCCCTGGGCGTGGCCGGCTGGATACGCTACGTCAGCGGCACCGACGAGCGCGGCAACGCGATTGACGTTCGCGATCCCCTCAGCGATAAAATCCGCACGATCGTCAACGCCAGCAGCGACATCGACCGCGTCCCCGCGCTGCTGGGGCTGAGCGAAGTGTTTGGTCACGATCTCGCGCACAATCGTATTTTTGTTGAGGCCGTCAGCCAGGCCTATCAGCGCATCACCCGTCACGGCGCACGTCAGGCTGTTATCGAAACGTTAAATATTTAACGATTGTTGCGCTTAACGCGAACGGATAAAGCCTCCGTTCGCCCTTCCCCTTCTCACAGGTCACGTTTTTCGCCAGGATAGAGAACAGTGTTATCGCATCATCATTCTCATCCGGAGCGCACGTGACCAAAACCAACCTCATCACCGGTTTTCTCGGCAGCGGTAAAACCACCTCAATTCTCCACCTGCTGGCGAATAAAGATCCGGCCGAGAAGTGGGCCGTGCTGGTCAATGAATTTGGCGAGGTGGGCATTGACGGCGCGTTACTGTCATCCAGCGGCGCGATGATTAAAGAGATCCCCGGCGGATGCATGTGCTGCGTCAATGGCCTGCCGATGCAGGTGGGTCTCAATACCCTGCTGCGTCAGGGCAAACCCGACCGCCTGCTGATTGAGCCCACCGGGCTGGGCCACCCGAAGCAGATCCTCGATTTACTGACCGCCCCGGTTTACGAGCCGTGGATCGATCTGCGCGCCACACTGTGCCTGCTCGATCCGCGTCAGCTTCTGGATGACAAGGCAGTGGCCAACGAGAACTTCCGCGATCAGCTGGCCTCGGCAGACGTTATCGTCGCCAACAAGGAAGATCGCGCCACGCCTGAAAGCCAGGCCGCGCTGGAGGCGTGGTGGCAACATTTTGGCGGCAATCGCACGCGGGTGCAGACCACCCAGGGGAATATTGATAGCACCCTGCTTGACCTGCCTCGTCTGAACCTCACCGAGCTGCCTGCCAGTGCGGATCATGCGCACAGCCATCCGGTTAAGCAGGGTCTGGCAGCCCTGAGCCTGCCGGAGCACCAGCGCTGGCGTCGTAACCTGAACAGCGGCCAGGGATACCAGGCCTGCGGATGGATTTTCGATGCTGAGACCGTTTTCGATACTATCGGGATTCTGGAGTGGGCCCGCCTTGCGCCCGTCGATCGCGTGAAAGGGATCATGCGCACGCCGGACGGACTGGTGCGGATCAACCGCCAGGGCGACGATTTCTTCATTGAAACGCAAAACGTGGCGCCGCCTGACAGCCGAATAGAGTTAATTAGTGCGGTTAACGCCGACTGGAATGCCCTCCAGTCCAGCCTGTTGAGGATTCGTTTAAGTTCGGGCGGCTAACGTTGCCCCAGTTTTCACTCTATGCAGAACGTTATGACAACTCGATTTCCCCTGATATTACTGCTTAATGTCGCCGGTCTGGCGCTTTTCTTCTCCTGGTATATCCCGGCGAATCATGGTTTCTGGTTCCCCCTGGATTCTGGCCTCTTTCACTTCTTCAACCAGGCGCTGGTGAAGAGCGACGCATTCCTGTGGCTGGTGGCCATCACCAACAACCGCGCCTTCGACGGCTTCTCGCTGCTGGCCATGGGCTGCCTGATGCTCTCTTTCTGGCTGAAAGAGGATAAAGCGGGACGTCGGCGTATTCTGATTATCGGTCTGGTAATGCTGCTGTTTGCTGTCGTCATTAATCAGCTGGCTACCGCGATTATTCCGGTTAAGCGTTCCAGCCCTACGCTCTTTTTCACCGATATTTATCGCGTCAGTGAGCTGCTGCATATTCCAACAAAAGATGCGTCGAAGGACAGTTTCCCCGGCGATCACGGCATGATGCTGCTCATTTTTTCCGCAGTCATGCTTCGCTATTTCGGCCGAAAAGCGTTTGCCATAGCCCTGATTATTTTTGTGGTTTTTGCCTTCCCGCGCGTAATGATTGGCGCTCACTGGTTCACCGATATTGCTGTCGGTTCGCTCTCCGTTGCGCTGATTGCGCTGCCGTGGTGTTTAATGACCCCGCTGAGCGACAGGATAATAGCTTTGTTCGATCGCTATCTTCCCGTTAGAGCGCAACAACAATTAAACAAATAACTAACCTAAATTAACGTGAGCTATCAGGGATCGACATGATCCCCGATAGCCTTCCCGCCACGATCTTTTCCCTCTGTCATATTCCTGTCATCACATTCATGATAAAAATGAAGCAATTGCGCGATCACGCGTCGGATCTGACCGCATTTTAAGCAATTACGGATTTTTACTTTCTGTATCACATTTTCTTATAAAAAAAAGGCTTTTTTTACTCGCAATACCCCTGGCAATCGGTTAATCTCGAACTCGTTTTGCCCCATAGGGATAATTATTTCGATGGTGAATAATTTTGTGCGCTATGCCACAAATGTGACCAGAAAGAATTGTCTCGATGTGAACAGATAATTAGTCTCGTCACGTTTGGCATTTTTATAACGATATTTGTCGTTAAGGACTTCAAGGGAAAATAAACAAAATGGTCAAATCTCAACCGTTTCTGAGATATATCTTGCGGGGGATCCCGGCGATAGCAGTCGCGGTACTGTTATCTGCATGTAGTACATCGAACACCGCGAAGAATATGCATCCTGAGACGCGTGTTGTGGGAATGGAAGATTCCTCTTCACTGCAAGCCTCTCAGGATGAATTTGAAAATATGGTACGTAATCTGGACGTGAAGTCCCGCATTATGGACCAGTATGCTGACTGGAAAGGCGTGCGTTATCGTCTTGGCGGCAGCACGAAAACAGGTATTGATTGTTCCGGTTTTGTACAGCGTACGTTCCGCGAGCAATTTGGGTTAGATCTTCCGCGTTCAACCTATGAACAGCAGGAGATGGGCAAGTCGATTTCACGTACCAAACTGCGCACCGGTGATTTAGTTCTGTTCCGTGCCGGTTCTACAGGTCGACATGTTGGCATCTACATTGGTAATGACCAGTTCGTACATGCCTCCACCAGCAGCGGTGTGACCATTTCCAGCATGAACGAACCGTACTGGAAGAAGCGTTATAACGAAGCGCGCCGCGTACTGACCCGCAGTTAATATAACTATTGTATCGTTGGTTATCCCTTGGCTGGCGATATGATGAAAAAAAGCACTGCTTCGGCAGTGTTTTTTTTTGCCCGTTACACTGAATACATCAAGCGGCTTTTCAGGAATCACGACGTCTATGCTCACCCGCTACTTCTCCAGTAATCGTAAAATACTGATCCTCAGTATTATCACGGGTCTCATCACCGCCCTGCTCCTGGGTTCCCTGCAATTTTCGTGGAGTTACCACAAGCGGGAAGTCAAATTCGACACCCTGGTGAATGATGTGAGCGCCTACATGGGGAGCTATTTCGAAGACCTAAAAAAAGCGGTCAATGTCCTCCAGCCTCTCACGCTGAACACGTGCCAGGACGTCAACCAGGAACTCACCTCACGCGCGGCCTTCAGCATTAACGTTCGCGCCTTCCTGCTGGTCCGGGACAAGATGGCATTCTGCTCCTCGGCAACAGGCCCGATGAATGCCCCGATGGAGACGCTCATACCTGAGCTGAATATCAATAAACAGATCGATATGGCGTTGCTTCCGGGTACCCCCATGCTGCCTGATGAACCTGCGATTGCGATCTGGTACCGCAACCCATTAGTGAAGGACGGCGGGGTGTTCACTTCTGTGAATATTAATCTGACGCCTTACCTGCTTTATACTGAGCGCCAGGACGAGTTCGCGGGTATCGCTATCATTATCGGCGATAACGCCTTGTCGACGCGGTCCAGCACGCTGGTTCATACCCGCGACTTGCATGACATCCCGGTCCGCACGGCGACGCTGAAAGACCTCCCCCTGACCATCAACCTGTATGCGGACGCATGGACCAGCGATGAAATTCTCTACGCGCTGTTCTTCGGGCTGGTATGCGGGATTTGTGCCGGATCGCTTAACTACTACATCCTCAGCATTCGGCTCAACCCGGGTAAAGAAATTTTAAGCGCTATAAAGCGCGGTCAGTTTTATGTGGTTTATCAGCCCGTCGTCGATGCCAAATCGCTCAGGATGACCGGGCTCGAAGTCCTGATGCGCTGGAAACACCCGACAATGGGGGAAATTCCGCCGGACGCGTTTATCAATTTTGCCGAAGCACAGAAGCTGATTGTCCCGCTGACGCTGCATCTCTTTGACCTTATCATTCACGATGCTCCTGTGTTACAAACGCTGTTACCTCCGGGCGCAAAGGTGGGTATTAACATTGCACCGGGGCATCTGCATGCGGAAAGCTTCAAGGACGATATGCGCACCTTCAAAGCCCTGCTGCCGCCGGATTACTTCCAGATCGTGCTGGAAATTACCGAGCGCGATATGCTCAACCATCGGGAGGCCAACACCCTTTTCGAATGGCTGCATAACGAAGGGTTTGAAATCGCCATTGATGATTTTGGTACAGGCCACAGCGCGCTGATTTACCTTGAGCATTTCACCATGGACTACCTCAAAATCGACCGTGGTTTTGTTAATGCGATCGGTACCGAGACCGTGACGTCGCCGGTGCTGGATGCCGTTCTGACGCTGGCAAGACGACTGAATATGTCGACCGTCGCCGAAGGGGTAGAGACGCCGGAACAGGCGGCCTGGCTGCGCGAACACGGCGTTAACTTCCTGCAGGGATACTGGATTAGCCGCCCGATGCCGCTGGCGCAGTTCCGCGAATGGCGGCCTGATATTTCGCCCGAAGGCGATTAATTTCACATTGCCCGTGACGTCACTTATTATTCAGCTTAACCGAGCCGGTCTGTAGAGAGGGAGCTGCCGCGAGATGCTTATGCGCTTTATGTTGCTGATGTTGGCATTCACGAGCCTGTCCAGCCAGGCGCAAACCATCAAAGAGAATATCGCCTTCGCGGTGATTGGCGAGCCGAAATACGCGGTCAATTTTACGCACTTCGATTACGTCAACCCTGCCGCGCCAAAAGGCGGTAAGGTCACGCTTTCCGCCACGGGAACCTTCGACAACTTCAACCGCTACGCCCTGCGCGGCGTGGCGGCCGCGCGAACGGAATCGCTTTACGATACGCTCTTTGTCACCTCCGATGACGAGCCCGGCAGCTACTATCCGCTGATTGCCGAGAACGTACGTTACGCCGATAACTTCGCCTGGGCGGAAATCTCGCTGAACCCGCGGGCACGTTTTCACGATGGCACACCGGTGAAGGCCAGCGACGTTGCGTTCACCTTCCATAAATTCATGACCGAAGGCGTCCCCCAGTTCCGCATCGTATATAAAGGCGCGTCGGTCAGAGCCATCGCGCCGCTCACTGTGCGCATTGAGCTGAGCGAACCGAACAAAGAGAATATGCTCAGCCTGTTCTCGCTGCCGGTGATGCCGGAATCGTTCTGGAAAAATCATAAGCTGAGCGACCCGCTTTCAACGCCTCCGCTGGCTGGCGGCCCCTACCGCATTACCGACTGGCGCATGGGGCAATATGTCGTCTATTCCCGCGTCAAAGACTACTGGGCGGCCAATCTGCCGGTCAACCGCGGACGCTGGAACTTCGACACCCTTCGCTATGATTACTACCTCGACGATAACGTGGCGTTTGAGGCGTTCAAAGCCGGGGCCTTCGATTTGCGCGTCGAGAGCAGCGCTAAAAACTGGGCGACCCGCTATATCGGCAAAAATTTCGCCAAAGGCTATATCGTCAAAGACGAACACAAAAATGAATCTGCCCAGGACACCCGCTGGCTGGCGTTTAATATTCAGCGTCCGGTATTTAATGACCGCCGGGTGCGGGAAGCCATCTCCCTGGCCTTTGATTTTGAGTGGATGAACAAAGCGCTGTTTTACGGGGCTTATAGCCGCGCCAACAGCTATTTTCAGAATACCGAATACGCCGCGCGCGATTATCCGAAAGCCGACGAACTGGTTCTGCTGGCCCCCCTTAAAGCAGAGGTACCGCCAGAGGTGTTTACAACGGTGTTTCAGCCGCCTGCTTCAAACGGTGACGGTTACGACCGCGACAACCTGCTCAAAGCCAGCAAGCTGCTGGATGACGCAGGCTGGCACCTGAAGAATCAAAAACGTGTGGATGCCAAAACGGGCAAGCCACTCAGCTTTGAACTGCTGCTCTCGTCCGGGGGCAACGACCAGTGGGTGCTGCCGTTTAAGCACAACCTTGAGCGGCTGGGCGTGACCATGAACATTCGCCAGGTTGATAACGCGCAGATCACCAGCCGCATGCGCAGCCGTGATTACGACATGATGCAGCGCCTGTGGCCCGCGCAGCCGTGGCCTAGCTCGGACCTGCAAATCTCCTGGGCCTCCAGCTACATCGACTCCTCGTACAATGCGCCGGGGGTAAAAAGCCCGGCGATTGATGCGCTGATTGCGAAAATCGTGGCGGCGCAGGGGGATAAAGACAAGCTCGTGCCGCTCGGGCGCGCCCTCGACAGGGTCTTAACCTGGAACTACTACATGCTGCCGATGTGGTATATGGGCGAAGATCGCCTTGCGCGCTGGGATAAGTTCTCCGTGCCTGCCGTGCGCCCGGTCTATTCTCTGGGCTTTGACACCTGGTGGTATGACGTTAACAAAGCCGCCAGACTTCCCGCTGAGCGGCGATAAGGAATTATCATGGGTGCCTATCTTCTCCGCCGTCTGCTGCTGGTCATCCCCACCCTGTGGGCCATCATCACGATTAACTTTTTTATTGTGCAAATCGCTCCCGGTGGGCCGGTCGATCAGGCCATTGCCGCCATTGAATTTGGCAACAGCGGCGGCATGCCGGGCGGCGGCGGTGAAGGGATGGGCGCCAGCCATGCGCGAACTGGCGTAGGGAATATCAGCGAAAGCCATTACCGCGGCGGACGCGGGCTGGATCCGGAGGTGATCGCCGAGATCACCCACCGCTACGGCTTTGATAAACCGATTCACGAGCGCTATTTCAAAATGCTCTGGGATTACATCCGCTTTGATTTTGGCGATAGCCTGTTTCGCAGTGCGTCAGTGCTGACGCTGATCAAGCAAAGCCTGCCGGTTTCGATCACGCTCGGGCTGTGGGGTACGCTGATCATCTATCTGGTCTCTATACCGCTTGGGATCCGCAAAGCGGTGTACAACGGCAGCCGGTTCGATATCTGGAGCAGCACGTTTATCATTATCGGCTATGCCATCCCGGCGTTTCTGTTCGCCGTTCTGCTGATCGTCTTTTTTGCCGGGGGCAGTTATTTTGATCTCTTCCCGCTGCGGGGGCTCGTCTCCGCCGATTTCAGCTCCCTGCCGTGGTACCAGAAAATCACCGACTACCTCTGGCATATCACGCTGCCGGTTCTGGCCACGGTCATTGGCGGGTTTGCGGCCCTGACCATGTTGACCAAAAACGCCTTTCTCGATGAAATTCGTAAACAGTACGTCGTCACGGCCCGCGCTAAAGGCGTGAGCGAAAAGCAGATCATGTGGAAGCACGTGTTCCGCAACGCCATGCTGCTGGTGATCGCCGGATTTCCGGCCACGTTCATCAGTATGTTTTTTACCGGCTCGCTGCTGATAGAGGTGATGTTCTCGCTTAACGGTCTGGGCCTGCTGGGCTATGAGGCCACCGTGTCGCGTGATTATCCGGTAATGTTCGGCACGCTCTATATTTTCACCCTGATTGGCCTGCTGCTGAATATCATCAGCGATATCAGCTATACGCTGGTCGATCCCCGAATCGATTTTGAGGGCCGATGATGCCGCGTTTAAGCCCCGTCAACCAGGCCCGCTGGGCCCGCTTTCGCCACAACCGCCGCGGCTACTGGTCGCTGTGGATTTTTGCCGTGCTGTTTGTCTTAAGCCTGTTTTCAGAACTGATCGCTAACGATAAACCGCTGCTGGTGCATTTTAACGATCGCTGGTACGTGCCGGTCATCGCCAATTACAACGAAAGCGACTTTGGCGGCCCGTTTGCGACGCCGGCAGAGTATCAGGACCCGTGGCTTCGCCAGCAGATTGAGCAGCACGGCTGGGCGCTCTGGGCGCCGGTGCGTTTTGGTGCAAACAGCATTAACTTCGCCACCACGACCCCCTTCCCTTCCCCGCCCTCCGCGCAAAACTGGCTGGGAACGGATGCTAACGGCGGCGACGTGCTGGCGCGCATCCTGTATGGCACGCGTATTTCGCTTCTCTTTGGGCTGATGCTGACGATCTTCTCCAGCGTGATGGGCGTCGTGGCGGGCGCCATTCAGGGCTACTACGGCGGGAAAATTGACCTATGGGGCCAGCGGGTGATTGAGGTCTGGTCAGGCATGCCGACGCTGTTTCTGATCATCCTGCTTTCCAGCGTCGTACAGCCCAACTTCTGGTGGCTATTAGGCATCACCGTCCTGTTCGGCTGGATGGCGCTGGTCGGTGTGGTCAGGGCCGAGTTTCTGCGCACCCGTAATTTCGACTATATTCGCGCCGCGCAGGCGCTTGGCGTGAGCGACCGCGGGATCATCTTCCGCCATATGCTGCCCAACGCCGTGGTGGCAACGCTCACCTTCCTGCCGTTTATTCTGTGCAGCTCCATCACCACCCTCACCTCACTGGATTTTCTCGGTTTCGGGCTACCGTTGGGTTCCCCGTCGCTCGGCGAACTGCTGCTGCAGGGCAAGAACAACCTGCAGGCGCCGTGGTTAGGCATCGCCGCCTTTCTTTCCGTGGCCGTGCTGCTGTCGCTGCTGATTTTTATTGGCGAAGCCGTGCGCGATGCCTTTGATCCGAACAAGGCGGTTTAAAATGACCCAGCCCCTGCTCCGTATTGATAACCTGGCGATTGCCTTTTCAAAACAGGACGAGACGCGCACCGTGGTCAGCGACCTGACGCTGCAGATCCAGCGCGGTGAAACGCTGGCCCTGGTGGGTGAGTCGGGTTCAGGCAAGAGCGTTTCGGCGCTCTCCATCCTGCGGCTGCTGCCTTCTCCGCCGGTGAGCTACCCGCAAGGGGATATCCTTTTTCACGGCCGTTCGCTGCTGCACGCCGACGAACAGACCCTGCGCGGCATTCGCGGCAACAAAATCGCGATGATCTTCCAGGAGCCGATGGTGTCGCTTAACCCTCTGCACAGCCTGGAAAAACAGCTCTATGAAGTGCTCTCCCTGCACCGTGGGATGCGCAAAGAGGCCGCGCGGGGAGAAATTCTGGATTGTCTTGAGCGCACAGGCATACGCAATGCGGCCAAACGGCTGAATGATTTTCCGCATCAGCTCTCCGGCGGCGAACGCCAGCGCGTGATGATCGCCATGGCGCTGCTGACGCGCCCCGAGCTGTTGATTGCCGACGAGCCCACAACGGCGCTGGACGTGACGGTACAGGCGCAAATACTGACGCTGCTGCGGGACCTGCGTGACGAGCTGAACATGAGCCTGCTGTTTATCACGCACAACCTGAGCATTGTGAGAAAGCTGGCCGACAGCGTCGCGGTGATGCAAAACGGCCGCTGTGTTGAACAGAATGCGGCGTCCACGCTGCTGAGCGCGCCGCAACACCCCTATACGCAGCGCCTGCTCGACAGCGAACCCTCCGGCGACCCGGTTCCCCTCGACGCTGACAGCACGCCGCTGCTGCGCGTTGAGGATCTGTCCGTCTCGTTCCCGATCCGCAAAGGTATTCTGCGCCGCATTGTCGATCGCAACCCGGTGTTAAAAAATATCCGCTTCTCGCTGCGCCCGGGCGAATCCCTCGGGCTGGTGGGCGAATCCGGCTCGGGTAAAAGCACCACCGGTCTGGCGCTGCTGCGCTTAATTGCCTCACAGGGCGAAATCCTGTTTGACGGCATGCCGCTGCACCGCTGGAACCGGCGGCAGATGCTGCCCGTACGTCCTCGCATGCAGGTGGTCTTTCAGGATCCCAACTCCTCGCTTAACCCGCGGCTCAGCGTGTTACAGATTGTCGAAGAGGGCCTGCGCGTCCATCAGCCCGGCCTGAGCGCGCAGCAGCGCGAGCAGGAGGTCATGCGGGTAATGGTTGAAGTCGGTTTAGATCCCGAGACGCGCCACCGCTATCCTGCGGAATTTTCCGGCGGGCAGCGCCAGCGTATCGCCATTGCCCGCGCGCTGATCCTGAAACCGGAGCTAATTATTCTGGATGAACCGACGTCGTCTCTGGACAGGACCGTTCAGGCGCAGATCCTGGCGCTGCTTAAAGGGCTACAGGAAAAGCACCGGCTGGCCTATATCTTTATCAGCCATGATTTGCAGGTGGTGCGGGCGCTATGCCATCAGGTGATTGTGTTGCGACAGGGAGAGGTGGTCGAGCAGGGAGAGTGCCAGCGCGTATTTAGCGCGCCAACGCAGCGCTACACGCGCCAGCTGTTGTCGTCAGACTAGCGCTCAGAATGGATACTGGCCGGAGAAAGGCTCTGCAATAGCAACGCCAAAATTTTTCAGGCGGCAGGTGGCAGCAAACTCGTCCTGGCTTTTCACAAACAGGCACGGCTCCCCTTCGCATTCCAGCACGGAGCTGTCCACTTCGATATCCGTCAGGGCCTGACTGAGACGCTCCATCACCCGCCATGCATTTTCATCGCTCGGGCTCAGCAGCTTGAGCGCCACCAGGCAGTTTTCACAGCCCGCGACGTTTTGCGGAATCGGTTCAACTTTCGAACCAGCAAAACCCGCCGACCAGCGATAGCTCTGGGGCAAGCGATGGACAATAGAAAGTTGTAATGTATTCACGTTCGTTCCCCGGAAGCAAAATTTACTTCACAATTTATTTACATTTATAGTAACACATCATCGCCAGCCTGCACTATTCAGCACTTTTTTATCGGTATTCAGGCTCGCGTCGGCGCTATATGTACCCGTTTCTGCGATCTAACTCAACCTTTTTGAATACAATGATGTGACTTTTTACACAAATAGATTTTACATAAAATAAACAAACACGGCATAAACGAACGGGGGTTTGGTTGATATGCATCAACAAAAAAGGCCCTGCCGGGCCTTCTCTGTGTTTTAGTGGGCCGCTTTTCGCGGTCGACTGGCGTAAAGATAGAAGAGTATCGAGCTGGTTGCGCAAAAAGCCATCGCCCACAGCATGGGCCATGCCGTCGTAAAGGTGGCCATAGAAAGCAACGCGCCAACGATAGCGCCGATGCCGAAGCGGAACGTCCCCGCCAGGGAAGAGGCGGTCCCCGCCATGTGCGGGAACTCATCCAGAATCACCGCCATCGCATTGGACGACACCATCGACACGCAGCCGACAAAGGCCGCTACGCCGACCACCAGCGCCCAGAAGCCCACGCCCAGAAACGCGCTCACCACCAGCCAGATCGCCATCACAAACTGGATCCACAGCCCCGCGCGAAACATGTTCAGCGCCCCCACCCGCCGGACAAAGCGGCTGTTGATGATGGTCATGATGAACAGGAAGACGATGTTAAGCGCAAAGTAATAGCCGAAGTGCTGCGGCGACACGTGGTTAAGCTCGATGTAGACAAACGGCCCGGCGCTCAGGAAGGAGAACATTCCGGCGAAGCTGAACCCGCTTGCCAGCATATAGCTGAGCACGCGCTTGTGGCGAAACAGCGAGGCAAAGTTGCCGATGGTGGTACGGATGTGAAACTTCTGGCGGCGCTCGACGGGAAGCGTTTCATCTATAAAGAAGAAGATCATTGCCGAGGCCAGCAGCGCGGCCAGGGCCAGGATCCAGAAAATCACATGCCAGCTGAACCACACCAGCACCGCACCACCCGCCATTGGGGCCACCAGCGGCGCAATCGTCGTCACCAGCATGACAAACGACATCATGCGGGAGAACTCTTCTTTCGGGTAGATATCGCGCATCAGGGCGTTAATCACCACGCTTGCCGCTGCCGCCGCCAGACCGTGGAAGAAGCGCATGATAATCAGATGGTCGATGGTCTGGGCCAGCGCACAGGCAACCGCAGCGGCCGCAAAGACCAGCGTCCCGCCCAGAATGACGGGCTTGCGTCCAAGGCTGTCCGCCATCGGGCCATAAAACAGCTGGCCAAGGGCAAAGCCGAGAATATAGGTGCTGAGCGTCATCTGCGCGCTGCCCGCCGGGACGCCAAACTGCGCGGAAATGACCGGCAGCGCGGGCAGGTACATATCAATAGACAGCGGCATCAGCATGGCCAGCAGGCCAAGAATGAAGACGATTTTGAACGACGAGTGTGGCCTGATGGTCACAGGGTTCTCCTGAAATTAGTGCGAAGGCAGACCGACGCTGGCGATCTCTTCTTCCGTTAACGGACGGTATTCGCCTGGCGCAAGGTCGGGATCGAGTTCAATCGCACCAATCCGTTCGCGATGCAGGCCAACAACGTGGTTCCCCACCGCGGCAAACATACGTTTCACCTGATGGTAGCGCCCTTCGCTGATGGTCAGACGGACCTCCGTCGGGGTGATGACTTCAAGCACCGCCGGTTTAGTCAGATCTTTTTCATTATGCAGCTGCACGCCTTTCGCGAAGTGCTCTGCCGTGTCATCCGACACCGGTGACTCCAGCGTCACGAGATAGGTTTTCTCGCAGTGGTGGCGTGGAGAGGTGATGCGATGCGACCACTGACCGTCGTCGGTCATCAGCACCAGACCGGTGGTGTCGATATCGAGGCGGCCTGCGGCATGCAGCTTGTGCGCCACCGGTTCGTCGAGGAAATAGAGCACCGTCGGGTGATCCGGATCGTCCGTTGAGCAGACGTAGCCTTCCGGCTTATTGAGCATGAAGTAGCGAGGACCGTGCTGCTGGGTCAGCGGATTGCCGTCATACTCCACCTGATGGTCAGGTTGCAGTTTGAACGCGCTGTCTCTCACAATGTCGCCATCCACGGTAACGCGGCTGGCGCGAATTTCGCGCCCGGCAATAGCGCGGCTTACGCCGAGTTGCTGAGCGATAAACTTATCAAGTCGCATGAAATCTTTTTAGCCTTAATGGTGCAGGAAGTCGGACAACAGGTCCGAAAATAGAAGCAGTCTGGAACGGTTCAGTATAATGGTCTGGTTGCGCCACTCAAGGGAAAAAGTTTCGTGGCATACTATCTATACCCTAAATAATTCGAGTTGCATGAAGGCGGCAAAGGAGTGAATCCCCGGGAGCTTACATAAGTAAGTGACCGGGGTGAACGAGTGCAGCCAACGCACAGGCAACTTGAAGTATGACGGGTATATGTGCGGAATAACAAAACCGAGACCCCATGACTTTTACACTTCGTCCCTATCAGCAGGAAGCCGTTGACGCCACCCTCGCCTGGTTCCGTAAACATCGCGAGCCGGCGGCGATTGTGCTCCCGACCGGCGCAGGCAAAAGCCTGGTCATTGCCGAGCTGGCGCGTCTGGCCCGCGGCCGCGTGCTGGTGCTGGCGCACGTTAAAGAGCTCGTCGCGCAAAACCATGCCAAGTATTGTGCACTTGGACTGGAAGCCGACATTTTCGCCGCCGGTCTAAAGCGTAAAGAGAGCCACGGCAAGGTGGTGTTTGGCAGCGTGCAGTCGGTGGCCCGCAATCTGGATCTGTTTCGCAGCGAATTTTCGCTGCTGATTGTCGACGAGTGTCACCGCATCAGCGATGACGACGACAGCCAGTATCAGCAAATCCTGACGCACCTGAAAGACGTGAACCCTCACCTGCGCCTGCTGGGCCTGACGGCGACCCCGTTTCGTCTGGGGAAAGGCTGGATCTATCGTTACCATTATCACGGCATGGTGCGCGGCGATGACAAGGCCCTGTTTAGCGACTGCATCTACGAGCTTCCGCTGCGCTACATGATTAAACATGGCTACCTGACGCCGCCTGAACGGCTGGATATGCCGGTGGTGCAGTACGATTTCAGCCGCCTGCAGGCGCAGAGCAACGGGTTATTCAGCGAAGCGGATCTTAACCAGGAGCTGAAAAAGCAAAAGCGCATTACGCCGCATATCATCAGCCAGATTGAGGAGTTCGCCGCGACGCGCAAAGGGGTGATGATCTTTGCCGCCACCGTTGAGCACGCGCGCGAAATCACCGGGTTACTGCCCTCCGGCGACGCGGCGCTCATCACCGGCGAGACGCCCGGCCCCGAGCGCGACCGCCTGATTGAGGCCTTTAAAGCCCAGCAGTTCCGCTATCTGGTTAACGTGTCGGTGTTGACCACCGGCTTTGACGCCCCGCACGTCGACCTGATCGCTATCTTGCGCCCGACCGAATCGGTCAGTCTGTATCAGCAAATTGTTGGCCGCGGCCTGCGTCTGGCGCCGGGGAAAACCGACTGTCTGATCCTGGATTATGCCGGTAACCCGCACGATCTCTATACGCCTGAGGTCGGCGCGCCAAAAGGAAAAAGCGACAACGTGCCCGTGCAGGTCTTTTGCCCTGCCTGCGGGTTTGCCAACACCTTCTGGGGCAAAACCACCGCCGACGGTACGCTGATCGAACATTTTGGCCGCCGCTGTCAGGGCTGGTTTGAAAATGATGAAGGGCATCGTGAGCAGTGCGATTTTCGTTTCCGCTTCAAAAACTGCCCGCAGTGCAACGCCGAAAATGACATTGCCGCTCGCCGCTGTCGGGAGTGCGACACGGTGCTGGTTGACCCGGACGACATGCTGAAAGCGGCGCTAAAGCTGAAAGATGCGCTGGTGCTGCGCTGTTCCGGCATGGCGCTGCAGCCCGGCGCGGATGAAAAAGGCGAATGGCTGAAAATCACCTATTACGACGAGGACGGGGCGGACGTCAGCGAGCGCTTCCGGGTCCAGACGCCTGCCCAGCGAACGGCCTTCGAACAGCTGTTTATTCGCCCGCACACCCGCACCCCGGGCGTGCCCCTGCGCTGGATCACCGTGGCCGATATCGTGCGCCAGCAGGTGTTGTTGCGCCATCCGGATTTTGTCGTCGCCCGTAAGAAAGGCCAGTACTGGCAGGTGCGCGAGAAGCTCTTTGACTACGAAGGTCGCTTCCGTCGCGCCAACGAATTGCGCGGTTAGCGGGACTTTTCATTGATGTGAGGGGCATTTGAGTATAAAATGCCGCCCGCTTCACATCCGTGAGGCAGAACACTCACCTGCTGCTGGGTCGCCTGTAGTAGGGTTTTAAATACAGAGAGAAATCAATGTTCACTATCGAAGCAGAAGTACGTAACGTGCAGGGTAAGGGTGCGAGCCGCCGCCTGCGTACCGCTAACAAGTTCCCGGCTATCGTTTACGGTGGCGAAGCTGCTCCAGTTGCAATCGAACTGGATCACGACAAACTGTGGAACCTGCAGACCAAAGCTGAATTCTACAGCGAAGTTCTGACCATCGTTGTTGGCGGTAAAGAAGAAAAAGTGAAAGTTCAGGCTGTTCAGCGTCACGCGTTCAAGCCAAAACTGACTCACATCGACTTCGTTCGCGCGTAATCGCAAACCCGTCGAAAAAAACCCCGCTTCTGCGGGGTTTTTTGTGCCTGCTATTTACCGCCCGAGGTGCGGCGCTGAAGCTGATCGCGCAGATTCGGCGGCGTACCCTTAATGGTCAGCGTATCGGTGGCCGGATCCCAGAAGATACGTTCCCCCAGCAGCATCGCATCAAAGTTGATGGTTAACCCGCCGCCGCTGCCGGCAAACTTGGTTAACTGACGCAGCGTGCTGCGATCCGCCGGGAAGCTCTCTTCAAGCTCATAGCCCTTTTCTGCGGTAAATTCCTGGAAGCTGACTTCGCTAACGCCCGCCAGCTCTTTTGACAGCGACTCCAGCTCAATCTCTTCCCCAGCCTGCAGCTGTTCGTTGCAGTAGCTGTAAACCTGCTGGCGCACCGTCTGGCGCTCAGATTTATCAAGCTGCGCTTCGGCTGTGAAATCGTCAACCGCCTGGAGCAGCCCTTTGTTCTGCGCTTTGGCGTTAAGCCCTTCACTGGCACCGAGGAAGTCCATGAAGAAATCCGCCACTTTGCGGCCCACGCGTCCCTTCAGGAAAGTCAGGTAGCGGGTCGACTCCGGGTTGGTTTCCCACTCGGTCAAATCAATACGCGCCACGATATCCGCATGGTTGATATCCAGATAATGCGTCGAGCTGATATCCAGCTGCTCGTTCACGCGCATGCTGCTTAAGTTATTCAGCACGGTAACCAGCAGGTACTCGACCGCCAGATAGCGGTAGTGGCAGAACAGCACGATCCCGCCGTCGGCGAACGGATATTTCGCCAGCTCATCGCGCAGACGCCCGGTTGCCGCACGGCTAAACGCCAGGAAATCCTCTTCACCCTGGCGCTGCAGGCGCAGGCTATCGGCCAGTTCACTCTCTTCGTTGAACAGCCCATAGGCTTTATTTTTGGCGCTGTAGACGCGATGCAGCTCTGCCATCATCTCCACAACGGTCGCCGTGGGTTCCAGTAACGAATCGCGCAGCACCACTTCAAGGGTTTGCTCATCGCGCTTGATAAGCTGGTGCAGGGCAATCTGGTTGATTTCCAGACTCATGATAAACTCTCCTTTTAGACCGGGCGGTATTCAACCACCACCAGGACATGTGTGCAACAACAGATAAAAAAGGGGAAAAAAAGCTGTTGCTACGGTAATATGTTGCCCTTTCATCAACAAACTGATTTTGATTTATGCCACAACATTCCCGCTACAGTGATGAACACGTTGAACAACTGCTCAGTGAGCTGGTCAACGTACTGGAAAAACATAAAACGCCGACCGATCTCTCCCTGATGGTTTTGGGAAATATGGTCACCAACCTGATTAACACCAGCGTTGCTCCGGCTCAGCGTCAGGCGATCGCAAAATCTTTCGCCCAGGCTTTACAGTCGTCCGTCAGCAACGACCCGGCCCATTAAGGGATACGAACAACAGTTTATGGTGACGAATCGTCAGCGCTACCGTGAAAAAGTCTCCCAGATGGTCAGCTGGGGGCACTGGTTTGCCCTGTTCAACATTCTGCTGGCGACGGTCATTGGCTGTCGTTATCTGTTTGTCGCAGACTGGCCAACAACGCTCACCGGGCGTATCTACTCCTGGATAAGCGTTGTCGGTCACTTTAGCTTTTTGGTTTTCGCCACCTATCTGCTGATCCTGTTCCCCCTGACGTTTATCGTCATGTCGCAGCGTCTGATGCGATTCTTGTCCGCCATCCTTGCGACGGTGGGGATGACGCTGCTGCTTATCGACAGTGAAGTGTTCACCCGCTTCCACCTGCATCTCAACCCCATCGTCTGGGAGCTGGTGATTAACCCCGACCAGAACGAAACGGCCCGCGACTGGCAGCTGATGTTTATCAGCGTCCCGGTGATCCTGTTGATTGAGATGCTGTTTGCCACCTGGAGCTGGCAAAAACTGCGTAGCCTGACCCGGCGACGCCATTACGCGAAGCCCGTCGCCGCGCTCTTCTTCGTCTCCTTTATCAGTTCGCACATCATGTATATCTGGGCGGATGCGAACTTCTATCGTCCTATTACTATGCAGCGCGCGAACCTGCCGCTCTCGTACCCGATGACGGCCCGTCGCTTCCTCGAGAAACATGGCCTGCTTGATGCGCAGGAGTACCAGCGCCGTCTTATCGAGCAGGGTAACCCGGAAGCCGTCAGCGTGCAGTATCCTCTGAGCGACCTGCGCTATCGCGATATGGGCCGCGGGCAAAACGTCCTGCTCATCACCGTCGACGGCCTGAACTATTCCCGTTATGAGAAGCAGATGCCAGCCCTGGCCAATTTCGCGAGTCAAAACGTCACGTTTACTCAGCACATGAGCTCCGGTAACACAACCGACGCGGGCATCTTTGGCCTCTTCTATGGCATTTCAGCCGGATACATGGACGGCGTACTCTCTACCCGCACGCCTGCGGCGCTGATCACCGGGCTGAATCAGCAGGGCTATCAGTTAGGGTTGTTCTCATCCGATGGCTTTAACAGCCCGCTCTACCGCCAGGCGCTGCTGTCTGATTTCTCACTGCCGGCGGCACAGAATCAGTCCGATGCGCAGACCGCCAGCCAATGGATAAACTGGCTACAGCGCTATGCCCAGGAAGATAACCGCTGGTTCTCATGGGTTGCCTTTAACGGCACAACGCTTGCTAACAGCAACAAGAGTGATTTCGCGCGCCGCTACGGCCGCGCGGCGGGTGATGTTGATGCACAGATTGCCCGCGTGCTTGACGCGCTACGTGAGTCCGGCAAGCTGGACAACACCGTGGTGATCGTGACGGCAGGCCATGGCGTCCCGTTAGGTGACGAGACGAAGAGCATGAGCTGGTCACGCCCTAACCTGCAGGTTCCGCTGGTCATCCACTGGCCGGGCACCCCGGCGCAGCGCATCACTATGCTTTCCGAGCATAAAGATGTGATGACCACCCTGATGCAACGCCTGCTGCACGTCAGCACGCCAGCAAACGAGTATTCGCAGGGCCAGGATCTCTTCAGCGCCGCGCGCCGCCATAACTGGGTTACGGCAGCAGGGAATAATACGCTGGTGGTGACCACGCCGAAGCTGACGCTGGTGCTGAACAGCAACGGGAATTATCAGACGTATAACCTGCAGGGTGAACGGCTGAAAGACCAGAAACCGCAGCTGAGCCTGCTGCTGCAGGTCCTGACGGATGAGAAGCGTTTTGTCGCTAACTGATTAATAATAAACCAGTTAGCGACGGATTTCCTTGCATTCAAAACGGAATCGAGTAGTATTCTTTCTATGCGTCGGCACGTAGCGCAGCCTGGTAGCGCACCGTCATGGGGTGTCGGGGGTCGGAGGTTCAAATCCTCTCGTGCCGACCAAAAATACATTGAAAACCAGCCTCTTATGGCTGGTTTTTTATTTCGCCTCGTCCGGCGTTTTGCGCAGGTACACAAGCGTTACCAGACAAATCACCGCCCCGGCATAAAACGTATATTCCGCCCCAAACGTTTCCCAGATGGCTCCTGCCCCCAGGCTGGCGACTAACAATCCCACGCCGCTGACCAGACTAAAAATGCCGTAGGCGGTACCGCGCAGATCTGCAGGCGCCGTTTTTGCGATCATTGCCGCCAGCAGCCCCTGCGTCATCCCCATATGCACTCCCCAAAGCGCAACGCCCAGAAGCATTCCAGCCCAGTGGGTGCTCAGCGCCAGCACAATATCTGCTCCAATCAGCATCACCAGACCCCACTGCAGTAGCCGGGTGTGGCTCATCCGGTCCGATAACTTGCCAAACGGATAGGCAGAGAGGAAATAGAGCAGATTCATGGCCACCATCACCAGCGGGATCAGCGCCAGCGGCACCCCCGACTGCTGTGCGCGCAGGACAAGAAAGGCTTCACTGAAGCGTGCGAGCGTGAAGATGGCCCCCAGACCAATCACCCACCAGCAGCCTTTCCCGAGACGCCTGAGGTTCTCTTTTTTGATGGGGTTCGTGCGTTTATGTTCGACGGGCGTTTTCGGCTCATGCAGGCCGAAGAAAAGCAGCGCCACGGCGAGCACGCCGGGGATCACCGCGATCCAGAAAATCGTGCGAAAATCATCGTTCCACAGCAGCATCAATCCTACTGCCAGCAGCGGCCCGAGAAATGCGCCGATGGTGTCCATCGACTGACGCAGCCCAAAGGCCGCGCCGCGAAGTTCCGGCGGCGTAACGTCAGCAACCAGCGCATCGCGCGGCGCTCCCCGGATCCCCTTCCCGACCCGGTCGATTAAGCGTGCCCCCAGAATCATGCCTGAAGAAGAGGCGATAGCGAACAACGGTTTACTCAACGCGCCAAGACCGTAGCCCAGAACCGCCAGCCCTTTACGCTTGCCCAGATAGTCACTGATGGCGCCGGAAAACACCTTGATAAACAGCGCAGTGGCCTCAGCCAGGCCTTCAATCAAACCAATGAAAATCACGCTGGCGCCCAGCGTCGTGACCATAAACAATGGCAGCAGGCTGTGAATGATCTCCGAAGAGATATCCATCAACATACTTACTCCACCGACCACCCAGACACCTTTTGGGATCTGGCGGAGCGTGGCAAACCGGGATTGCATTAAGCCTCTCCTGCTTTCTGTAAACAAAGGTGCTCTCAACAGAATATCCTGGAAAGGCGAATAAAAATTATCAGGCATAAAAAAAGCCACCCCGCAGGATGGCTCAGTTATCGCAAATCGGTGCTTAGTGCTTCTCACGTCCGCCCAGGAAAAAAATACCCAGCGGTATAGCCAGCAGAACGGTGAATACCAGGCTGTAGACAAAGATCATCGCCGATTGCAGGACATACATGCTGGTTGTCCAGGCAGAGAGAGGAATGTTGTACTGTTCGATGACGCCAACAATCGTGGCCCGCCCCACGCACGCGGCAGCAATCATAAACACGACCAGCAGCGCCAGGAGGAACTTGCGGCCTTCAGGCGTTTTCAGTTTTGCACGAACCATCTCTCTTCCCTTTTACAGATGAATAACATTATATAGTGTCTAAAATAACACAAACGCCTGTCAGACTCCACGCCAGTACAAACACCTGCATAAATAACAAATAGCTGGTTTATTACGCTGTATATATTGAAAATGTAAGTAAATAACACCAATCATTCACGGTCGCTATGTTAACCTGTGCAGGATCGTTTTGACATAAAGGAATGACAATGAAAAACGCACCTAAATTTGCCATCGCACTCATCGCCGCCGCGTGTGTCAGCACCAGCGCTTTCGCCAGCGAAACACCTAAAGAGCAGCCGCTGGAAAAAGTCGCCCCGTATCCGAAAGCGGATAAAGGGATGACGCGTCAGGTGATTCAGCTTCCGGTTCAGCAGGATGAAGCGAACTACAAAGTGGAGCTGTTAATTGGCAAGACGCTGGAAGTGGACTGCAACCAGCATCGTCTGGGTGGTCAGCTGGAAAGCAAAACGCTGGAAGGCTGGGGTTACGACTATTACGTCTTTGATAAAGTCACCTCTCCAGTCTCCACCATGATGGCCTGCCCGGATGGCAAGAAAGAGAAGAAATTTGTGACCGCCTATCTGGGCGACAACAGCCTGCTGCGCTACAACAGCAAGTTGCCGATCGTGGTCTATACGCCTGAAAATGTGGAAGTGAAGTATCGCGTGTGGAAAGCTGAAGAGAAGATTGAGCAGGCTGTCGTACGTTGAAATTAAGTCGGGTGGCGGCTTCGCCTTACCCGACCTACAAAATAACACCGAACATACGCCGGGTAGGCGTCAGTGCCACCCGGCTTTTTTACCTTACAGCGCGATATCCGCAACCGGTTTGTTTTCCGGCTGAGGCTTCAGCTCCGCTTTTGGCGCAGCATCCGCAGCCTGCGGTTTGATGTACTGCAGCTGCAGTACGCGGCTGGTGTATTCCAGCTCCTGCTCCGTCGCGCTCACGTTACCGTTCAGCTTCGTGCCGTAGGATGGAATAATGGTCTTCAGCTTCGCCTGCCATTCCGGACTGGCGACTTTATCTTTAAACACTTTTTCCATCAGGTGCAGCATGATTGGCGCAGCGGTAGACGCACCCGGTGACGCCCCCAGCAGCGCGGCGATGGTGCCGTCCTTATCGCTCACCACTTCGGTGCCCAGACGCAGCACGCCGCCCTCTTTCGGATCGCGCTTGATGATCTGCACGCGCTGACCCGCCTGCCACAGACGCCAGTCTTCTTTCTTCGCCTCAGGATAGTACTCTTTCAGCGCTTCGAAACGGTCGTCGTCAGACAGCATCACCTGGCTAATCAGGTATTTCACCAGATCGAAGTTATCCAGCCCCACGTCCATCATCGGCTTGACGTTAGAGGTGGTGGTTGCGCTCAGCAGATCCCACAGGGAGCCGTTTTTCAGGAATTTAGTGGAGAAGGTCGCGAACGGGCCAAACAGCACCACGCGTTTGCCGTCAAGCATACGGGTATCGATGTGCGGAACAGACATTGGCGGCGCGCCCACGGAAGCCTGACCGTACACTTTTGCCAGATGACGATTCACCACTTCCGGGTTATCGGACACCAGGAACTGACCGCCCACCGGGAAGCCCGCGTAGTCATCCGCTTCCGGAATACCGGACTCCTGCAGCAGTTTCAGCGCGGCACCGCCCGCACCGATAAAGACAAACTTCGCCTTGATGACGTGCTCGGCTTCGTTGTTTTTCAGATCGGCAACGGTCACGCTCCAGCTGTTATCCGCGTTGCGCTTGAAACCGCGCACTTCGGTGCTGAGCTGCAGGTTGAAGTTCTCTTTTTTCTTCAGAGACGTCACCAGCTGACGGGTAATTTCACCGTAGTTGACGTCGGTACCAATTTCGGTACGGGTCGCCGCCACTTTCTGGTTCGGGTCACGACCTTCCATGACCAGCGGAGCCCACTCTTTAATCTGCGCGTGGTCTTCAGAGTATTTCATTCCGCGGAACAGCGTGCTCTGCTGCAGTGCGGCGTAGCGCGCGCGCAGGAAGTTGACGTTCTGCTCGCCCCACACAAAGCTCATGTGCGGTACGGTGTTGATGAAAGAGTGCGGGTCGTGCAGTACGCCGCTGTTGACCTGGTGAGACCAGAACTGGCGAGAAACCTGGAACGCCTCGTTGATCTCTACCGCCTTCTCGATACTAATGGAACCGTCCTTTTTCTGCGGCGTATAGTTCAGTTCCATGAGTGCCGAATGGCCGGTACCGGCGTTGTTCCAGCCGTTCGAACTCTCCTGCGCCACGCCATCAAGGCGCTCGACCATGGTCATTGACCAGTCCGGCTGCAGTTCTTGCAGATAGGTTCCCAGCGTGGCGCTCATGATACCGCCACCGATTAAAAGGACGTCCGTTTCCTGCTCTTTTGGTGCGTCAGCTTTCGCCGCCATGGAGACGGTGTTAAGCCCCACGGCCAGAGAAAAGAGCATGGCAGTCATTTTTTTCATAATTTATGCCTTAGTGTAAAAGTGCTTGATGCGTGGAAAGTGCAGGTGAAACAAGCTGCGGGGGCACGGTAACAACTTTTAAATATTGTTTAAAGGTTACGAAATTATTGTAATTGTGAAATTTAATGATGGATTGTTTGTGAGGAATTATCGAAGCGTCTGGTAAAGCGCGGTTTAACTGGCTAGTATGTTGCGTTTTGTGATCGCGCGCACGGAAGCCTGCCCTAACCAGCGAAACGTTATGTCCCTACCCCATTCTGCTGTCTCTCCCGAAAACCGTGTCGCCAGCGTGCTGCGTTCCCCTAAGCAGCTGACGCGTGAAACGCTGGCTGGCGTGATTACCGCCCTGGCGCTGATCCCCGAGGTCATCTCATTTTCCGTTGTGGCGGGCGTTGACCCGAAGGTCAGCCTGATCGCTTCCGTTGTGCTCTGTCTTGCCCTGTCTGTACTGGGCGGTCGCCCGGCGATGGTCACGGCCGCGGCCGGTTCCGTGGCGCTGGTTATTGGGCCCATGGTGCATGAGCACGGCGTACAGTACATTCTTCCCGCCGTGCTCATGGCTGGCGTAATTCAGATTCTGTTTGGCCTCCTCGGCATGGCCAGACTGATGCGCTTTATTCCCCAGTCGGTCATGACCGGGTTTGTTAACGCCCTCGGGATATTGATTTTCTTTGCGCAGGTTCCGCATTTCTGGAGCCGAAGCCCGCTGATTGTGGGCCTGTTCGTGCTGACGGTACTGATCGTGCTGTGGGTGCCGCGCTATTTCAAAAGCATCCCTTCCCCACTGATTGCGATTGTGCTGTTAACCTTGTTTACCGTTTCAACCGGGCAAAGCCTGCCGACCGTGGGCGATGAAGGCGCCATGAGCGGCGGCTGGCCGGGTCTTAGCGAACTTCTGGTCCCACTCAATCTACAGACGCTGAGCATAATCTGGCCGTGCGCGTTGAGCATCGCGTTTGTCGGCCTGCTGGAATCCCTGCTGACCGCAAAGCTGGTGGATGAGCTGACCGCGACGCCGTCAAGTAAACGCCGCGAAAGCATTGGATTAGGCGTCGGCAATATTCTGGCCGGATTTTACGGTGGGATTGCAGGCTGCGCGATGATCGGACAAACCATCGTTAACGTAGAGATGGGGAAAGGCCGAAGCCGAATTTCAACCTTCGCTGCGGGCATCGTGCTGCTGATCCTGGTGACGGCGCTCAGCGACGTGATGGCCAACATCCCGATGGCGGTGCTGGCGGGCATTATGGCCATCGTCGCCGTCAAAACCTTCAGCTGGCACAGCCTTCAGCCGGCCGCGCTGAAAACGGCCCCGATTGCAGAAACGGTCGTCATGCTGGTCACCGTTGCCGCCACGGTATCAACCGGCAATCTGGCGATTGGCGTGCTGGGCGGGATAATCGTCATGGTGCTGCTTCCCGCCCGCATTAAGCGTCGGCTTAAAGCAGAAAAATCGTCGCCAGCCCAAGAAAAATAAAGAAACCGCCGGTATCGGTGATGGCGGTGATCATCACGCTCGACCCCACCGCGGGGTCGCGCCCCAGTTTGGTCATGGTCAACGGGATAATAACGCCCATCATCGATGCCACCAGCAGATTCAGCACCATCGCCAGCATCATCACGCCGCCTAGCGCCATATCGTCATACAGCCACCAGGTGATGCCGCCCATAATGCCGCCCCATACCAGGCCGTTGATCAGCGCTACGCCCATCTCTCTGAAGATCAGAAAGGCGAAGTTGCCGGGCTGAATTTTTTCCAGCGCCAGCGCGCGGACGATCATGGTAATGGTCTGGTTTCCGGTGTTGCCGCCAATCCCGGCCACAATCGGCATCAGCGAGGCCAGCGCCACCAGCTGCGAAATGGTGTGTTCAAAGCCGTCAATCACGCGGGAAGCGATGAACGCGGTACACAGGTTAATGGCCAGCCACGCCCAGCGCGTTTTCACCGCCTTGCCGACGGAAGCATGGACGTCATCTTCCGCGCTGATCCCCCCCAGCGCACGCAGATCGTTATCGGTTTCTTCATAAACCACGTCAACGATCTCGTCGATGGTCAGACGCCCCATCAGTTTGCCGACGGAGTCCACGACGGCGGCACTCACGAGGTCATCACGTTCGAAGGTACGCGCCGCTTTTTCCGCATCGTCCTCCGGGGAGAAGACCATCGGCTCGTTTTCCATCACCTCGCTCACCTTCCGCTGGGTGCTGTTGAGCAGGATGGTTTTCAGCTCCAGCTCGCCAAGCAGGGTTTTATCCCGGGAGGTGACAAACAGCTTATCGGTGTTATCCGGCATTTTGCCCAGGCGGCGCAGATAGCGCTGCACGGTGCCGAGCGTCACGTCCGGGCGCACCGTGATAACGCCAAACTCCATAATCGCGCCGACGCTGTTTTTCTCGTAATGCATCACCTGGCGCACGCGCGCGCGTTCATCGGCAGGCAGTGACGCCAGCAGGCGGCCGGTCAGGTTTCGCGGCAGGTGTTGAACCAGGTAAATCTGTTCGTCGATATCCAGCGTTTGCAGGGCGTCAAGAATATCCCGGTCGCTCATCTCGTCGATCAGGTCGTCCCAGACGTTTTCCGAGGCCTCAAGCAGCACCTGTCCGCGCTCGTGATCCTGCACCAGCCGCCACAGGGCGTGACGTTCTTCCGAGGGAAGCGCTTCCAGGGTGTCCGCCAGATCCGGCGGCGGGAGATGAGCAACCAGCGCACCTACCTCAGCAATATCGTCGGCTAACGTGCCGACATCATATTGCTCAGCCAGGGTCAGTTTGCCTAATAGCGTAGACGTGACCGCTTTATCGGTCGTGAGAAGCCAGATCAGTCGCGCACGTTCCTGGTCACGCTGCCTGGCGCTGTTTTTCTTTAATACCGACATCAATCATAAATCCATGAAATAAGTTGGTATTAAGCATAGCGCGAGGATATGTAAATAAGAATAAACAACGGGCCGGGATGGAGAAAAAAGCGGCATTTCGTGCAAATCATTGTGCCCGGCAGCGCTACGCTTGCACGGGCCTACAAAATCCCAGGCCGGGTAAGGCGAAGCCGCCACCCGGCACACGGGCATCAGGCCGTTCGCGCCACCGCGTCACGCGAGGCCGCATCGCGCGCTTCACCGGTCAGCTCGCTCAGCCTGCCGTCGCGCATCTCCAGCAAGCGGTCAGCGTGAATAAAGTAATGATCGTCGTGGCTGATGGCGAAAATGGTTTTGCCCATCTCCTGCATCAGCGGCAGCAGCACCTGATAAAACTCGCGGCGGAAGTGCGGGTCCTGATCCGCCGCCCACTCGTCGAGCAGAATGATGTCACGCTCTTCCGCCAGCGCCAGCAGCAGCGCCACGCGTTTTTTCTGCCCTTTGGAGAGTTTGAGGTTAAGGATCTTGCCGTCCTGAAGTTCCAGCTTGTGCGACATCTGCAGGTGCGCCAGCCATTTTTCCACCAGCGCAGGATTGGCCTGCTGCCCTTCCGGCCCCAGCAGCCGATCAAACAGCCAGACGTCGGTGAACACCGCCGAGAAAAGCTTGCGGTAGTCCTCGGGCTTCTCCGCACTCAGCGCCGTGCCATCCAGTAAAATCTCGCCCGACTGCGGCTGATAAAGCCCGGTGAGCAGCATCGCCAGCGTCGATTTACCGCTGCCGTTGCCGCCAATCAGGAACAGCAGCTCGCCGCGGCGGATCGTCAGATTGAGCGGCCCCACGGAGAAGGCGCTGTCCTGATAGCGGAACGTGACGTTACGCAGCTCGAGCGTCTGCCAGTTCGGGAAGGCCTGCGGGCGCGGGAATTCGGGCTTAAACGGCGCGAGATCGAATTTTTTGAGTTTATTAAAGGCCACCTGCGCACTCAGCAAGGTGGGCAATGCGCCCACCGCCGAGAGCAGCGGCGTGCGCAAAAACAGCAGCGTCAGTGAGTAGGTTGCCGCGACGTTGGTATCCGCCCAGCCCAGGCTGTTCGCCATCCAGAACACCAGGCCAATGGCGCCCAGCATCATAATGTTTGACCAGTTCACCGCGCTCAGGTGGAAGGTATCGGCGCGAATGATATGGTGCCGGTATTCGCGCGCGTCCGGAATATAGAGATGGTTAAAGATATACTCGGCGCGCTCGCGGTTCAGGGTGAGCTCTTTGCGCCCTTCCAGTACCGTCTGGTAATCGTTATAGAGCTTATCTTCGGTTTCGCGCAGCACCGCCATGTGTTTATAGACGCGGGACACCAGCACAAAACCGCCCCAGATGGTGATGGCAATCCACAGCGCAGTCACCGCCAGCATTTTGCTGGAGAGCCAGGCGAGATAGGCCGCCGAGCCGAAGGTCAGAATGATCCCCTGCACCAGCTCCGGCAGACGAACGAACGCGATAGTAATGGCGCGAACGTCGCTGGTCAGCCCCGCCAGCAGGGAGGCGCTGCCGAGCTGCTCGACGCGCTCGACCTGAGTGTCCAGGATGCGCTTGATAAACTCGCTGCGCAAACGGAAAACGAAATGGTGGCCGAGCGCAGTCAGCGCCAGCTGGGAGCCGAGCGTAACCGCCATCAACAGAAGCAGCAGGCCGAGAAACTCCGGCAATACGGAGAGCGAGGTGTCGACCATTTCAATCAACCGCACGTTAATAAACGCGATCAGGCCAATACCCAGCGCGGCGCTGGCCAGGCTTAACGCCATGACGGCGACGAAGGGCCAGCGGTACTGACGCCAGACGAGGAGAAGTAGTTGCATGCAGGCAATCCGGACAATAAAAAATCAGCGAGCAGTGTAAACTGCCCTGCGCGGACATCAAGAATAATTCTTATTTTAGTTTACGCATCCCCGCCTGACGGAAGGTCAGATTAAAGCGGTACTCGCCCGTGAGGGGGTGAACGCCGGGTTTCAGCGGCTGAATGCCGTGATAGTAAAGCCGCGATTCCCTGCCCCACACCACCACATCGCCATGTTCCAGCATGATGCGTTTGAGCGGATCGTTGCGGCGTAATCCCCCAAACTGAAAGACGGCGGGCAGGCCTAACGATACCGAAACGATAGGCGCGCGCAGATCGGGCTCATCCTTGTCCTGGTGCAGCGAGAGCTTCGCCCCGACGGCGTAGCGGTTGATCAGACAGGCGTCAGGACGGAAGTCAGGATAATCCGCCGCCACGGCAGCCTCGTGACAAAGTGCCTGGAAAACCGCAGGCATGGGAGGCCACGGCCGACCTGTCGTGGGATCGTTCGGAGCATACACATACCCACGTTCGTTTGTCGCCCAGCCCAGTTCGCCGCAGTTGGCCATGGCCACCGACATGGTGTAGCCGCCCGGCGTCACCATATGGCGAAACGGTGAAGCCGCCGTCACCTCGTTGATACCGGCAAGCAACGCCCCCGCACGGGAGAGAGCAAAGCGGCGCAGGATAACCGCCCCCGGCGCAAGCGGCTCCTGCCAGGGTTCAGCATCCGCAAAAAGATCGAGCATTATCCCTCCCGGCGTTTCGCCTCACGTTTTAGTAATAGCGCTTTTCGCGCCGCCCCCCAGCGATAGCCCGACAGCGCGCCGTCGTTGCGAACCACGCGATGACAGGGGATCACAATCGCCAGCGTGTTGGCCGCACATGCTCCGGCGACGGCGCGTACCGCACTGGGCTGACCAATCGCCTGCGCCACCTGCTGGTAACTTGCCGTTTCACCGCAGGGAATTGCGCGAAGGGCCTGCCAGACGCGCTGCTGGAACGCGGTACCGCGAATATCCAGCGGCAGCGCAAGCGGTACGTCGCGGTTATCAATACTGGCAATGACCTGGTGGATCCGCTGTACGAAGGCGTCGTCCCGCGGCGCGTGCGTCGCTTTTGGAAATTGCGTGGCAAGCTCTGCGGTTAATTCAGCATCGGTGTCACCCAGCAGAATCGCGCAGATCCCCCGCTCGCTTTCGGCGACCAGACAGCGTCCTAACGAACAGTCATCGATGGCATACCGAACGGCCACCTCTCCTTTACGGTACTGCTTCGCCGTCATGCCCAACGCATCGTTGGCTTTACGATAATAGCTGCTGCTGTCGGGAAATCCCGCTGCCAGCACGGCATCGGTAATTTTGTCTCCCTGCGCAAGCGCGGTGCGCAGACGCTGACCCCGCGCCGCCTGCTGCCAGGCTTTTGGCGTCATGCCGGTCACGGATTTAAACAGGCGGTGGAAATGGAAAGGACTCATGGCAACCTGCTCCGCCAGCCTCTCCAGAGTTAGCGCAGGATCCTGCTCCAGAAGCCGGCAGGCGTGTTCCACTTTTGCCAGCTTTTGCGCCTGCGGATCGCGCTTGTCCGGCATGCAGCGCTTGCACGGACGAAAGCCCGCCTGAGCGGCGTGCCGGGCATCGGGATAAAAGCGGACATTTTTACGCAGCGCGTGGCGGGCGCGGCATGACGGACGGCAGAAAATACCGGTCGTCTGCACGGCGAAGACAAACTGATCGTCAGCGAGCGGATCGCGGGCCAGCACGGCCTGCCAGCGATCCTCATCGGTAGTGAAGGTTGGGTTTTTCATGATCGGCTCCTCGTATAAGCATACATAGAGCGTGCCTGAGCGCCACCGATAAAAAACCCGCAACCTTGCTTTTTAATTTTTGTCGCTGACCAGGAAACTGTTGAACTGCGGCGAGCTCCAGGTTTTAAACCCGTCGCCCTCTTTGGTGATCATATAAACCGCCAGCCCTTCCTGACGAACCACCTCTTTGGCTTTCTCCGGGCCAAGAACCATTAATCCGGTATCCCAGGCATCCGCTTCCAGCGCGGTGGGGGCAATGACCGTCACCGAGACCAGGTTATGCGTGATGGGGCGGCCGGTCTGCGGATCAATCACGTGCGAAATACGCTTCCCGTCAAGCTCATAATAGTTGCGATAGCTTCCGGAAGTGCTGATGCCATGTCCGTTGATATCCACTATCGCCTGCACGGCATTTTGCCGATCCGTCGGTTTTTGAATCGCCACGCGCCACGGTTTATCGCTGGCGTTCATGCCCCGACTGACCAACGCGCCGCCCACGGAGACCAGATAACGGGAAATCCCCTCCTGCGCCATCAGTGCAGCAAGATGATCCGCCGCATAGCCTTCCCCGACCGTCGACAGATCGACAAACAGATCGGGAATATCTTTCTGCAGGTACTGCTGCCCGTACTGGTTGATGACGGTCAGATGCTGTAGCCCGGTCCGGGCGCGGGCGTCATCAATGGCCGCCTGTTCGGGCGTCTTCACCGGCTGTTTATTCGGGCCAAATCCCCAGAGGTTCACCAGAGGGCCGACGGTGACATCCATCGCCCCGTTGGTTTTATAACCTACGCGCATTGCCTCGGTCACGATATCGGCCATCGCCTCGCTCACCGGCCACAGAGAGGTGCTGGTTGAGAGGTTAAAGCGCATCAGCGCCGAGTCATTTTTATAGGTCGACAGCAGCTGATCGTCGGCGTCCAGCTGTGCCTGGATTTTGCCGCGAAGCTCATCCGTGCGCGTTTTATCGAGGTTCATCACGCTGACGCGCCAGAAGGTGCCCATCGTTTTGCCTTCGAGCACCGTCGCGGCAGGTGCGTCGGTTTTCGCCACGGGCGCGGGATCGTCACACGCGGTCAGGAAAAAAAGCATAGCCAGAAAGCTGGCGCGTAAAAAAGTCATGTCCATTCATTATTATCCTCATGCCAGGGCGGCAAGAGTACACCAAAACAGGTGAGTTGTGAGAATCAGAAAGGCACAAAAAAAGGGGCCATCAGGCCCCTTACGTCACACGATGGCGCGATTAGAACTGGTAAACCAGACCCAGCGCGACGATATCGTCAGTACCGATACCCGCCTGACGGGTGAATTCATTTTCATCAACCAGGTTGATTTTGTAATCCACGTAGGTGGACATGTTTTTGTTGAAGTAGTAAGTCGCACCCACATCAACATATTTCAGCAGATCCTGATCGCCGAAGTTTTCGATGTCTTTGCCTTTAGACTGCAGGTAAGCCACGGATGGACGCAGGCCGAAGTCGAACTGGTACTGAGCAACCACTTCGAAGTTCTGCGCTTTGTTAGCCCAACCCAGATCGCCTGCGCGAGTCGCGTTGTAGGTTTGGGTATACTGAGCAGCCAGGTAGATGTTGTTCGCGTCGTATTTCAGACCACCGGTGTAGGTTTCAGCACGGTCGCCAGTACCGAAGCCCATGTCGTTCTGGGAACTGGTGCGCTTAGAGCTGGACACGGCAGTACCAATACCGAAGCCTTCGCCCAGGTTATAAGTGATAGAACCGCCAACGCCATCACCGTTCTGACGCAGTGCTTCACGACCGTTGTTAGTCTGATCTTCACCGCTTACGCTACCGTTTTTACCTTGATACTGAACAGCGAAGTTCAGGCCATCAACCAGGCCGAAGAAATCGCTGTTACGGTAGGTCGCAAAGCCGTTACCACGCTGCTGCATGAAGTTGTCAGAACCGTAGGTGTCGCCGCCGAATTCTGGCAGAACGTCGGTCCAGGAAGTTACATCGTAAACCACACCGTAGTTACGACCGTAGTCGAAAGAACCCGCGTCACCAAATTTCAGACCGGCAAACGCCACACGGGTCCAGGCGTTGTTTTCGTTCTCACCTGAGTTACCCTGAATCTGGTATTCCCACTGGCCGTAACCGGTCAGCTGATCGTTAACCTGAGTTTCGCCTTTAAAGCCAAGACGCATGTAGGTCTGGTCGCCATCTGCGCTATCGTCATCGGAGAAATAGTGCAGACCATCGACTTTGCCGTACAGATCTAATTTGTTGCCATCTTTGTTATAAATTTCGGCCGCATTTGCTGCGCCTGCCACCAGGAGTGCTGGTACCAGGAGGGACAGTACTTTAACTTTCATTTTATTAACCCTCTGTTATATGCCTTATAATTGCCACTGCTTACTGGTTAACCCTCATTAACCAGTCGGCAATTTCATTCTCCGCAAAATTACAGAATAATCCAATGCGAATATGATACGAAAACTTTGAAGATGTTTCATTTGTCCATCAAGATGTTTCAAAATGTAAATATCAAGGAACTTTTACAAAGCACAAATAGCTTATAAATTTAGCACTTATAATCAAAAGAAAAATCATACATATAGTAATCAATAACTTATAATAAAAATCGTTACAGCACTGAATGACAAAACAAGATCGCGGCTAATCTCTAAAATATCTCTCGCTATCATCATTAACTTTATTTATTACCGTCATTCAGTTTTGAATGTCTGTTTATCCCTAATTGAGCCGGATGCTTCGCATTCGGTTTTTTTTTACCTTTCTTTACGCAACGCCTCATTTTTTGTGCTACCGCACCGAAATTGTAACGACTATTAACTAAATTCTCCCCTGCGATCGTTCGCTAACACACAATTGATGTAAAACTTAATTTCTTGTTAATTCGTGCTATTTGCTGGCCAGCCGCACTTTTTATTTGTACGCGCAGGACGAGTTTGTACATGTTTACCGCGCCACCCGCCGCCGGTATTGTCCGTTGAAAAAGTCGCCTGTTCCCGGACGGTGGCGCTGGAAATTCAGTTATTACCCTTTATACTGCCCTATCGCCACAGAGCATGACCATGACGGGTTAAAGATATCAATGAGTCAGACTGAAACCACCGCCCCGAGCAAATTCTCCCTCCTCCCCGGGAGCATCACCCGTTTCTTTCTTCTTTTGATCGTTGTGCTGTTAGTGACCATGGGGGTGATGGTACAAAGCGCGGTTAACGCCTGGCTGAAGGATAAGAGCTATCAGGTCGTCGATATCACCCACGCCGTGCATAAGCGCATCGATACCTGGCGCTACGCCACCTGGCAGATTTACGACAATATTGCGGCCACCCCGGCCTCCTCATCCGGAGATGGACTTCAGGAGACGCGGCTTAAGCAGGATGTCTATTACCTCGAAAAACCGCAGCGTAAGACTGAGGCGCTCATTTTTGGCTCTCACGACAGCGCAACGCTCGAGATGACACAGCGTATTTCGACCTATCTGGATACTCTCTGGGGTGCCGAAACGGTGCCATGGTCGATGTACTATCTGAACGGTCAGGACAACAGCATGATCCTGATCTCCACGCTGCCGTTAAAAGATCTCTCTTCCGGGTTTAAAGAGACCACCGTGGGCAGCATCGTCGACTCCCGCCGGGCAGAGATGCTGCAGCAGGCGAATGCCCTTGATGAACGTGAGAGCTTCTCTTCCCTGCGTCGTCTGGCCTGGCAAAACGGTCATTATTTTACCCTGCGCACCACCTTCAACCAGCCAGGACATCTGGCGACGGTTGTGGCCTTCGATTTACCGATTAACGATTTAATCCCGCCGGACATGCCGCTCGACAGCTTCCGTCTGGAGCCCGACAACAGCACCCAGAACATGCGTGCGGCATCTGACAAAGAGGCCGCAGAAAGCGTCTCGATCTCCTTTAACGGCTCAAAAATCGAAATTGCCTCATCCCTGAACTCGACCGGTATGCGTCTGGTGTGGCAGGTGCCGTTTGGCACGCTGTTGCTCGACACGCTGCAAAATATCCTGCTGCCTCTGCTGCTGAATATCGGTCTGCTGGCGCTGGCGCTGTTTGGCTACAGCACCTTCCGTTTCCAGCCGGGGCGTCAGAGCGACGCCTCTGCGGTCCCGGCAGGCACCAGCAATGAACTGCGCGTGTTACGTGCGCTAAATGAAGAGATTATTTCCGTGCTGCCGCTTGGGGTCTTAGTTCACGATCAGGAAGCGAATCGTACGGTAATGAGCAATAAAATTGCCGACCATCTGCTGCCACATCTTAACCTGCAGAACATCACCACCATGGCGGATCAGCACCAGGGGGTGATCCAGGCCACCATCAACAATGAGCTGTACGAGATCCGTCAGTTCCGCAGCCAGGTCGCCTCCCGCACGCAAATTTTCATCATTCGCGATCAGGATCGCGAGGTGCTGGTGAATAAAAAGCTCAAGCAGGCGCAAAGACTGTATGAGAAAAACCAGCAGGGGCGCGCCGCATTTATGCAGAACATTGGCGATGCCTTTAAGCAGCCGTTAAAAACGCTGGCGACCCAGGCGGCGGCGTTAAATACGTCAGAAAGCCACCAGCTTGCCTGTCAGGCCGACTCGCTGGTCAGAATGGTTGACGAGATCCAGCTGGCGAACATGCTGGAGAATGATTTCTGGAAAGGAACACCAACCCTCTTCTCTATTCAGGACCTGATCGATGAAGTCGTTCCGGAAGTCCTGCCCGTGATTAAGCGTAAAGGGTTGCAGCTGCTGATCAATAACAATCTTCCGGCAAATGACGAGCGCCACGGCGATCGTGAAGCGCTGCGCCGCATACTGTTGATGATTATTCAGTACGCGGTGACGACCACGCAGATCGGCAAGATCACCCTCGAAGTCAGTACGGAGGAGTCGGCAGAAGACCGCCTGACGTTCCGCATCCTCGACACCGGGGAAGGCGTCACCACGAGTGAAATTGATAATCTCCACTTCCCGTTCCTGAACGACACGCAAAGCGATCGCTACGGCAAGGCCAATGCCCTCACCTTCTGGCTGTGCGATCAGCTGGCGCGCAAGCTCGGCGGCCATCTGAATATCAAAGCCCGTGAATCCCTCGGCACCCGCTATTCTCTGCACGTGAAAATGGCGGCCAATCCGCAGGAAGAAGATGAAGAGCGTCTGCTGGATGATGTCGTGGTGATGGTCGATGTGACCTCGAACGAGATCCGCAATATTGTCGTTCGTCAGTTAGAAAACTGGGGGGCGGCCTGCATCACGCCGGATGAAAGACTTGCAAGTCAAGAATTTGATCTGTTTTTAACTGATAATCCGTCTAATCTTACTGCCTCCGGCTTGCTTTTAAGCGATGATGAGTCAGGCGTGCGGAAAATCGGCCCTGGCCAGCTGCGCGTCAACTTTAATATAAGCAATGCGATGCAGGAAGCTGTACTACAACTAATAGAAGAGCAGCTGGCGCAGGAAGAGATAGCGGAATCCCCGCTTGGCGGTAATGAAAATGCCGAGCTTCACGCCAGCGGATACTATTCACTCTTTGTTGATACAGTACCAGATGATGTTAAGCGGTTGTATACTGAGTCCGCTGCGAATGATTTTGCAGCGCTGGCACAGACAGCACACCGGCTTAAAGGGGTGTTTGCCATGCTTAATCTGGTTCCCGGCAAGCAGTTATGTGAAACGCTGGAACATCTAATTCGTGAGAAAGATGCCTCTGGCATTGAAAAATACATCAGCGACATTGACGCCTACGTCAAAAGCTTGCTGTAGCAAGGTAGCCTTATACATGAACAATATGAACGTAATTATTGCCGATGACCATCCGATTGTACTGTTCGGTATTCGCAAATCACTTGAACAGATCGAGTGGGTGAATGTAGTCGGTGAATTTGAAGACTCTACAGCACTGATCAATAACCTCCCAAAGCTTGATGCACACGTGCTCATTACCGATCTCTCCATGCCCGGAGACAAATACGGTGATGGGATCACGCTCATCAAATATATTAAACGTCACTTCCCGGATATCTCGATCATTGTTCTGACCATGAACAACAACCCGGCGATCCTGAGCGCGGTACTGGATCTGGATATCGAAGGGATTGTGCTGAAACAGGGCGCACCGACCGATCTGCCTAAAGCGCTTGCGGCGCTGCAGAAAGGCAAGAAGTTCACGCCTGAAAGCGTTTCTCGTCTGCTGGAAAAAATCAGCGCGGGTGGCTACGGTGACAAACGTCTGTCGCCGAAAGAGAGTGAAGTTCTGCGCCTGTTCGCAGAAGGTTTCCTGGTGACCGAGATTGCCAAGAAGCTGAACCGTAGTATTAAAACCATCAGCAGCCAGAAGAAATCAGCGATGATGAAACTGGGTGTGGACAACGATATTGCTTTGCTGAACTATCTCTCCTCCGTCACGCTGAGTGCAACTGACAAAGATTGATCTCCGCTGTCTATGCCGGGTGGCGCTCACGCTAACCCGGCCTACAGACCCCGCAGGCCCGCGCAAGCGCAGCGTCGCCGGGCAAATAAAAAAGGCCCTTCCGGGCCTTTTTTATATTCTCGTTTTTCTCACGCGCTCTGCGTAAATCGACAATGTCTGCTTCAGCACGTCCAGCGTCACCGGTTTCGACAGACAGCTGTCCATGCCTGACTCCAGACAGCGCTGCTTCTCTTCCGCCAGCGCGTTCGCCGTTACGCCCACCACCGGCAGCGTCAGGCCAAGCTGCCGGATGCGCTGCGTCAGACGGTAGCCGTCCATGTTAGGCATGTTGACATCGCTCAGCACGATATCAATATGATTCTTACTCAGCACGTTCAGCGCATCCACGCCGTCATTGGCGGTTTTGCACTGGTAGCCCAGCGATCCAAGCTGGTCAGCCAGCAGGCGGCGGTTAATCGGATGGTCATCCACCACCAGAATCATCATATCGTCATTCACCGACGCCAGAGACTCCGGTGACGGCAATCCGCCCGCGCCGTCGCGCTCTTCCAGCTCCACTTTGTAGATGCGTGCCAGCAGGCTCAACAGCTCGTGCGGCGTCGCAACACTGTGTACCCATTCCCCAGGCGCGCGCTCGACGGGAATGCCGATGTGGCGACGGCAGAAGAGCACCGACCCTCTCCCCTGCCACTGCTGCTCTTGCATCTCGTCGGCGATCAGCACATCGTCAACGTCCGGTGTTTGACCTTCATAGCGGCACACCCTCACGCCGCAGTGGGTCAGCAGCGCCGTCAGATAGTCATTCAGCGAGGCGTTATGCACCGCCAGCCAGCAGCGCTTATCGCTCAGCCCGTCTACCGTGGCTTTTGCCGGATATTGCGCCGAATAGAGCGGAATGCGGATGGTGAACTGGCTGCCCATGCCGGGCTCGGTATCCACAGAGATATCGCCGTCCATCATGCTGACGAGCTTCTCACAAATCGCCAGCCCCAGTCCGGTGCCCTGGAAGTTACGCTGCACGCCGGTACCGACCTGGAAGAACGGATCGAACAGACGAACCACCTCCTTCGCCGGAATGCCGACCCCCGTGTCGCGCACGCGAATGCTCAGGTAATCTCCTGCCCGGCAGACGTGCAACACAATACAGCCGGTATCGGTAAATTTGATGGCGTTGCTGAGCAGGTTAGAGATGACCTGCTGCAAGCGCATCGGATCGCCGTGCAGCGTCAGCGGCACGTCCGGTTCAATAAAGCAGTAGAGCCCCAGCTGTTTACGCACCACCAGCGGCAGATAGTTGGCGCTAATGTGGTTCATCACCTCGCGCGGTGAAAACTCGCGCGGCTCGATTTTCAGCTGCTCGGACTCAATTTTAGAGAAGTCGAGAATATCGCTGATGATTTTCAGCAGCAGGCTGGAGGAGTTGTTCATCGCCGTCACCAGCCGGTCGACGCCTTTCGGCAATTCCTTCGTCTGCAACAGATCGAGGTTACCGATAATCCCGTACAGCGGCGTACGCAGCTCGTGGCTGACGGTCGCAAGGAACATGGATTTTGACTGGCTGGCCTGCTCCGCCGCCTGCGCCATCTCCTGCAACGACTCTTCCATCTTCACGCGCGCGGAGACATCCACCAGCACGCAAATCGCCACGTTTTCATTGCGATAGCGGGAATGGACAAAGCTTATCTGCAGGTTGGTGTGCGTACTGGTGAGCACGTCAACGAAGTTAACCTGCTGACCGCAGATAATCTGCGTCAGCCTCTGCCGGTCTTCGTGCGTCAGCATGTTCAGGTAGTTATGCGCCAGTTCGTTACTCAGGATGTTGGTCCCGTCCTGGGTACGCAGGATACAGATCCCCACCGGCGCCGAGGCAACAATCTTGCGGTTAAACTGCTCGTGTTCCTCCAGGCGCTGGGCGTCGCTTTCGGCGGGAATAAAGATTTTCCGCTCATACATGCGCGCCAGCGTAAACAGCGCGCCCCCCGCCAGCAGGTTGAGCAGAATTGCATTCATGATAAGAATGCGTATCCGCTCAAGTACCATATCCACCGGCAGCGAATAGACGATACTCAGTGACGAAGGCGGCAGGCTCTTCTTCAGCACCAGCTCGCGGAAGCCCGAGGTATAGCCAAACCACGACCGCTCCTGCATCCAGTGCGGTTCGACGTTCAGCCGGTTATCGGGCCCGGCAAGCGAGATCAGCTGATGGCCGTTTTCATCCAGAATGGTCACCCCCATGGGCAGGCTGCCAGGGGTGAAGAAGTTTTCCATGCGGATGGTCTGCTCAATCCCCATCAGTGCCTGCAGGCGATTCCCGAGATAAACCGGCGTCAGGGCATAGAAATAGCCCACGCCGGGGCGCGGGCCCTGGCTCACCCAGAAGATGTTATTCCCGCGCTCGTCCTGTGGTGCATTGCGGTATTTCACAATACGTTCATGCAGGCTTTTCAGCGCATTGTCACGCTCAACGGGCACGTCGCGCAGGCCAAAGTCAGCCATGCAGAGATTTTCGCTGCCAATCAGGAAGACGCGGTTCAGGTCATAGGCGGCGGAGAAGTTGTCGCGCCAGTAGCGCATAAACCAGGCTAGCGATTCCAGCGACCCGCGCCAGGTATTGCTCATGGTGGAGCAATCGGAATCCGGGAACAGCGGCTGGAAGTCCGGAACTTCGGTTTTGTCGTTACGCCCGCGGAGCGCAAGAATACCGTTTTCCGCCGTCAGACGATTCTCGGCAATATACTTCAGCTCCTTCATGACGTCAGACGTTCGCTGAATGTAGCGCTGGGCCTGGTCGGAGCTTAAGTTAAACTCCTGGCGGATCTCCGCTTCTTTCTGATGCAGCGCATTAACGATGTAAAACACCGAGAACAAGGCCACCAGCAGCCAAAGCAGGAGCGCCAGCGCTCTAAACAGATAGCGAGAGACTTTCAGCGTAGTACGAAAGGAGACGAGGTATTTCAAGGGGGCGAGGCTCCGCCGTCGGGGTCAAAAGAATGTGGTTAAGGTAGCGGTAAACGCGCCAGGTCGCAACGTTGACTTATCTGCTTCTGCAAAAGAAAAGGGCCGGAATCCGGCCCTTTTTTACATCAGGAGACATTACTCGTCAGCGTCATCCGCTACGTCATCGTCGGTGTCGGCTTCTGGCGCGATGTCCTCATCGCCTTCCGCGACGCTACCGTCGATGGAGTCGAGCTCTTCGTCATCCACCGGCTCGGCAACGCGCTGCAGACCCACCACGTTTTCATCTTCCGCTGTACGGATGAGGATCACGCCCTGAGTGTTACGACCCACCACGCTGATCTCAGACACGCGGGTACGCACCAGCGTACCGGCATCGGTGATCATCATGATCTGGTCGGCATCGTCTACCTGCACCGCGCCGACAACGGAACCGTTGCGCTCGGTCACCTTGATGGAGATAACGCCCTGCGTGCCACGAGACTTGGTTGGGTATTCCCCTTCCGCCGTACGTTTACCGTAACCATTCTGCGTGACGGTCAGGATAGCCCCTTCACCGCGCGGAATAATCAGAGAAACAACGCTGTCTTCGCCAGCCAGTTTGATACCACGAACGCCCGTCGCGGTACGGCCCATTGCACGGACGGCGTCTTCTTTGAAGCGCACCACTTTACCGGCCGCAGAGAAGAGCATGACTTCATCGGAGCCCGAGGTCAGATCCACGCCAATCAGCTCGTCGCCTTCGTTCAGGTTCACGGCGATAATACCGGCAGAACGCGGACGGCTGAATTCGGTCAGCGCGGTTTTCTTCACGGTACCGCTGGCGGTCGCCATAAAGACGTTCACGCCCTCTTCGTACTCGCGTACCGGCAGAATGGCGGTGATACGTTCGTTCGCTTCCAGCGGCAGCAGGTTGACGATTGGACGACCACGTGCGCCACGGCTTGCTTCCGGAAGCTGATAGACTTTCATCCAGTACAGACGACCGCGGCTGGAGAAGCAGAGGATCGTGTCATGGGTGTTCGCCACCAGCAGGCGGTCAATAAAGTCTTCTTCTTTAATACGTGCTGCAGATTTACCTTTACCGCCACGACGCTGTGCTTCGTAGTCCGTTAACGGCTGATACTTCACGTAGCCCTGGTGAGACAGGGTCACCACAACGTCTTCCTGGTTGATCAGGTCTTCGATGTTGATGTCCGCGCTGTTGGCGGTGATTTCGGTGCGGCGCTCGTCGCCGAACTGATCGCGGACCAGCTCCAGCTCTTCGCGAATCACTTCCATCAGGCGCTCTGCGCTGCCCAGGATATGCAGCAGCTCAGCAATCTGTTCCAGCAGCTCTTTGTATTCGTCGAGCAGTTTTTCATGCTCAAGGCCGGTCAGTTTCTGCAGACGCAGATCCAGAATCGCCTGGGCCTGCTGTTCAGTCAGGTAGTATTGACCGTCACGCACGCCGAACTCAGGTTCCAGCCATTCAGGACGCGCCGCGTCATCGCCCGCACGTTCCAGCATCGCGGCGACGTTGCCCAGATCCCACGGACGGGAAACCAGCGCGGTTTTCGCTTCCGCCGGGGTTGGCGCACGACGGATCAGCTCGATGATCGGGTCGATGTTGGCCAGCGCAACCGCCAGCGCTTCAAGGATGTGTGCACGGTCGCGCGCTTTGCGCAGTTCGAAGATGGTACGACGGGTCACCACTTCACGGCGGTGACGGACGAACGCGCTCAGGATCTCTTTCAGGTTCATGATCTTCGGCTGACCATGGTGCAGCGCAACCATGTTGATACCGAAGGAGACCTGAAGCTGCGTCTGGGAGTACAGGTTATTCAGGACAACCTCACCCACCGCGTCGCGTTTGATCTCAATCACGATGCGCATACCGTCTTTATCAGACTCGTCACGCAGCGCGCTGATGCCTTCAACGCGTTTTTCTTTTACCAGCTCGGCGATTTTTTCAATCAGACGCGCTTTGTTCACCTGATACGGGATCTCGTGAACAATAATGGTTTCACGGCCGGTTTTGGCGTCCGCTTCTACTTCAGCGCGGGCACGGATGTAAATCTTGCCGCGGCCGGTACGGTACGCTTCTTCAATGCCGCGACGACCGTTGATGATCGCCGCCGTCGGGAAGTCCGGGCCCGGGATGTGTGCCATCAGCCCTTCAATGCTGATGTCTTCATCGTCGATATAAGCCAGACAGCCGTTGATCACCTCGGTGATATTGTGCGGCGGAATGTTGGTTGCCATACCGACCGCGATACCGGACGAACCGTTCACTAACAGGTTCGGGATCTTGGTGGGCATCACATCTGGGATGCGCTCGGTGCCGTCGTAGTTATCGACGAAATCAACGGTCTCTTTTTCCAGGTCGGCCATCAGCTCATGAGCGATTTTCGACATACGGATTTCCGTATAACGCATCGCCGCAGCGGAGTCGCCGTCGACTGAACCAAAGTTACCCTGACCATCTACCAGCATGTAGCGCAAGGAGAATGGCTGCGCCATACGAACGATGGTGTCATAAACGGCGATATCACCATGCGGGTGATATTTACCGATGACGTCACCGACGACGCGGGCAGATTTTTTATAGGCTTTATTCCAGTCATTGCCCAATACGTTCATGGCGTATAGTACGCGACGGTGTACCGGCTTAAGGCCATCGCGGACGTCCGGCAGCGCACGGCCAACAATGACCGACATCGCATAGTCCAGATAGGAGCTCTTCAGCTCTTCCTCGATGTTAACCGGTGTAATTTCTCTCGCAAGGTCGCTCATCTAACCGCTATCCCTCTACTGTATCCCGGATTCAAAGGTCGCAAATTATAACACAGCCGAGGTGATTGAGGTAAACCTATACGCTTTATTCACAGGGATTGCCTGATATACTCATTCGTCTTGCTAAATAAGGAGTAAAAGCGCCCATGAATGCCGAAAAATCCCCGGTGGCTCACAACGTTGACCACGAAGAGATTGCCAAATTTGAAGCGGTGGCGTCCCGCTGGTGGGATCTCGAAGGCGAGTTCAAACCGCTGCACCGTATTAACCCGCTGCGTCTGGGCTATATCGCGGAGCGCTCCGGCGGTCTGTTCGGTAAAAAAGTGCTCGATGTCGGCTGCGGTGGCGGTATCCTGGCGGAAAGCATGGCGCGCGAAGGGGCGAACGTCACGGGCCTGGATATGGGCTTTGAACCGCTGCAGGTTGCTCGTCTTCATGCGCTGGAGTCTGGCATACAGGTGGACTACGTGCAGGAAACCGTGGAAGAACACGCGGCAAAACATGCCCATCAGTACGATGTGGTGACCTGCATGGAGATGCTGGAACACGTTCCCGATCCGCAGTCCGTGGTGCACGCCTGTGCAAAACTGGTGAAACCGGGTGGACAGGTCTTCTTCTCGACCATCAACCGCAACGGTAAAGCCTGGCTGATGGCCGTCGTTGGCGCGGAGTATGTGCTGCGCATGGTGCCGAAAGGCACGCATGACGTGAAGAAATTCATCAAGCCTGCGGAACTGTTAAGCTGGGTCGACCAGACGTGGCTCAAGGAGCAGCACATCACCGGTCTGCACTACAATCCGCTGACCAATAAATTCAAACTCGCACCGGGCGTTGATGTTAACTATATGTTGCATACAACCGCCAAAAACGACTAACGTCATTCGTTATTCTTATAAAGATTGCGCGACATCATGTTGCGCAATTCTGACCGCCCGTTGAAGAAATCAGCACTCGATCAAATTTTGAATTTTTTTTCTTAATTATTGACATGTCTTCCAGGCCTTACGGTACGAGGACTTAGCCTTTTTTACCCTTTCACAACCTCAATTTAACGTCAAAATCAACCCTTGTACTGAAAAGAATCCTTACTAGAATACTCACCATATAGCGTTTTTCTTATCGCAAACCCCCTATATGTAGTATTTATCCACAGAGTTAGTCACAAGACGGTTCTGTGGATAAGCGGGGGATATTTTTTTATTTCACGGACAGGTAAACCCCACATGAATCAGAGTCTGCTGGTGACAAAGCGCGACGGTACTACCGAGCGTATCAATCTGGACAAAATCCATCGAGTTCTCGACTGGGCAGCAGAAGGACTGAACAACGTATCTATCTCCCAGGTTGAACTGCGTTCACACATCCAGTTCTACGACGGCATCAAAACGTCTGATATCCACGAAACGATCATTAAAGCGGCGGCGGACCTCATCTCCCGCGAAGCACCGGATTATCAGTACCTCGCTGCACGTCTGGCGATTTTCCACCTGCGTAAAAAAGCCTACGGCCAGTTTGAGCCGCCGAAGCTTTACGATCACGTGGTGAAAATGGTTGAGCTGGGCAAATACGACACGCATCTGCTGGAAGACTATACGGAAGAAGAGTTCGAGCAGATGAACGGGTTTATCGATCACTGGCGCGACATGAACTTCTCCTACGCAGCGGTGAAGCAGCTCGAAGGCAAATACCTGGTTCAGAACCGTGTAACCGGTGAGATCTACGAAAGCGCCCAGTTCCTCTATATTCTGGTGGCTGCCTGCCTGTTCTCTAACTATCCGCGTGACACCCGTCTGGATTACGTGAAGCGTTTCTACGATGCGGTATCGACGTTCAAGATTTCACTGCCGACGCCAATCATGTCTGGCGTGCGCACCCCAACCCGTCAGTTCAGCTCCTGCGTACTGATCGAGTGTGGTGACAGCCTGGATTCCATCAACGCCACGTCCAGCGCCATCGTGAAATACGTTTCCCAGCGTGCCGGTATCGGCATCAACGCCGGTCGCATCCGTGCGCTGGGCAGCCCGATTCGCGGCGGTGAAGCGTTCCACACCGGCTGTATCCCGTTCTATAAGCACTTCCAGACGGCAGTAAAATCCTGCTCTCAGGGCGGCGTGCGCGGCGGTGCTGCGACCCTGTTCTACCCTATGTGGCACCTGGAAGTGGAAAGCCTGCTGGTCCTGAAAAACAACCGTGGTGTTGAAGGCAACCGCGTGCGTCACATGGACTACGGCGTGCAGATCAACAAGCTGATGTACACCCGTCTGCTGAAGGGCGAAGAGATCACCCTGTTCAGCCCGTCCGACGTCCCGGGCCTGTATGACGCGTTCTTCGCCGATCAGGACGAATTCGAGCGTTTGTACACCAAATACGAAAAAGACGACAGCATCCGCAAGCAGCGCGTGAAGGCGGTGGACCTGTTCTCCCTGATGATGCAGGAACGTGCCTCTACCGGCCGTATCTACATCCAGAACGTTGACCACTGCAACACCCACAGCCCGTTTGATCCGGTGGTTGCACCAGTGCGCCAGTCTAACCTGTGCCTGGAGATCGCCCTGCCGACCAAACCGCTGGAAGACGTGAACGACGAAAACGGTGAAATTGCGCTGTGTACGCTGTCCGCGTTCAACCTGGGTGCCATCAAGAGCCTGGACGAGCTGGAAGAGCTGGCCGTGCTGGCGGTTCGTGCGCTCGACGCCCTGCTGGACTACCAGGATTACCCAATCCCGGCCGCGAAACGCGGTGCGATGGGGCGTCGTACCCTGGGTATCGGCGTGATCAACTTCGCCTACTGGCTGGCGAAAAACGGCAAGCGTTACTCCGACGGCAGCGCCAACAACCTGACGCACCAGACGTTCGAAGCGATTCAGTACTACCTGATGAAAGCGTCCAACGAGCTGGCGAAAGAGCAAGGCGCGTGCCCGTGGTTCAACGAAACCACCTACGCGAAAGGCATTCTGCCAATCGACACTTACAAGAAAGACCTGGATGCGATCGTCAGCGAGCCGCTGCACCTCGACTGGGAAGGCCTGCGCGAGTCCATCAAGACTCACGGCCTGCGTAACTCCACGCTCTCTGCCCTGATGCCGTCCGAGACCTCTTCGCAGATCTCTAACGCCACCAACGGTATTGAGCCGCCGCGCGGCCACGTCAGCATCAAGGCCTCGAAAGACGGCGTGCTGCGTCAGGTGGTACCGGATTACGAGACGCTGGGTGACAACTACGAGCTGCTGTGGGAAATGCCAAACAACGACGGCTACCTGCAGCTGGTGGGTATCATGCAGAAGTTTATCGACCAGTCGATCTCTGCCAATACCAACTATGACCCGACGCGCTTCCCGTCCGGCAAGGTTCCGATGCAGCAATTGCTGAAAGACCTGCTCACCGCCTACAAGTTTGGCGTGAAAACGCTGTACTATCACAACACCCGTGACGGTGCGGAAGACGCGCAGGATGACCTGGTTCCGTCAATTCAGGACGATGGCTGCGAAAGCGGCGCATGTAAGATCTAATGTAAATGCCGGGTGGCGCTACGCTTACCCGGCCTACGTTTTTAGGACACACTCATGGCATATACCACCTTTTCACAGACGAAAAACGACCAGCTCAAAGAGCCGATGTTCTTCGGCCAGCCGGTCAACGTGGCACGCTACGATCAGCAAAAATATGACATCTTCGAAAAGCTGATTGAAAAGCAACTCTCCTTCTTCTGGCGTCCGGAAGAAGTGGACGTCTCCCGCGACCGTATTGACTACCAGTCTCTGCCGGATCACGAAAAACATATCTTCATCAGCAACCTGAAGTACCAGACGCTGCTGGACTCCATCCAGGGCCGTAGCCCGAACGTGGCGCTGCTGCCGCTGATCTCGATTCCTGAGCTGGAAACCTGGGTGGAAACCTGGGCGTTCTCCGAGACGATCCACTCCCGCTCTTACACACACATCATCCGCAACATCGTGAACGATCCGGCGGTGGTATTTGACGATATCGTCACCAACGAGCAGATCCAGAAGCGCGCGGAAGGCATTGCCCATTACTATGATGAGCTGATCGAGATGACCAGCTACTGGCACCTGCTGGGCGAAGGCACTCACCATGTGAACGGTAAAACCATCACCGTGAACCTGCGCGCGCTGAAAAAACAGCTGTACCTGTGCCTGATGAGTGTTAACGCGCTGGAAGCGATCCGCTTCTACGTCAGCTTCGCCTGCTCCTTCGCCTTTGCCGAGCGCAAGCTGATGGAAGGCAACGCCAAAATCATCCGTCTGATTGCCCGCGATGAAGCCCTGCACCTGACCGGTACCCAGCACATGCTGAACCTGCTGCGCAGCGGCACGGACGATCCGGAGATGGCGGAAATCGCCGAAGAGTGCAAGCAGGAGTGCTACGACCTGTTCGTGCTGGCGGCTCAGCAGGAGAAAGAGTGGGCAGACTACCTGTTCCGCGACGGCTCCATGATTGGCCTGAACAAAGACATCCTGTGCCAGTACGTTGAGTACATCACCAACATCCGCATGCAGGCGGTCGGTCTCGACCTGCCGTTCCAGACGCGCTCTAACCCTATCCCGTGGATCAACACCTGGCTGGTGTCCGATAACGTGCAGGTTGCGCCGCAGGAAGTGGAAGTGAGTTCTTATCTGGTCGGTCAGATTGATTCTGAAGTCAACACCGACGACCTGAGCGACTTCCAGCTCTGATGCCACGCGTCACGTTACGTCTTTCCGGCACTGAGGTACTGTGTCGGGAAGAGCACCCTTCTCTGCTGGTAGCGCTTGAGGCGCATCAGGTCGAAGTAGAGTACCAGTGTCGTTCCGGCTACTGCGGCTCTTGCCGCTGCCGTCTGGTCGCCGGCCAGGTGGACTGGCTGACCGAACCGCTGGCCTTTATCAACGAAGGGGAAATTTTGCCCTGCTGCTGCCGGGCAAAAGGCGATATCGAGATCGAGATGTGATGGTGTCGGGTGGCGCTTCGCTTACCCGACCTACAAAACCGCAGTTCGTAGGCCGGGTAAGGCGCAGCCGCCACCCGGCAATTTCAGCGTTAATCCTTCAGGAAGCTGACCGCTTTATCCGGGAAATCCGTAAACAGTCCGTCCACGCCCGCCTGGTTATATAACACCTCATAAAGCTGATTCACATCCGTGGCATACGGCGGCAGCTGGTCTGCACGCACGGTGTACGGATGCACCTGCATCTTGCTAGCATGCGCCTCTTTCACCATCGCCGTCAGCTTCACGTGTCCCGGCGTTGAGCCTTCCGCCACCAGCATGTGGTAATCCGGCCCGATGCCGTCGGCGTACTGCGCAATCTGCTTCATCGCACCCGGCTTAAACATCCAGTCGTAGCTGTAGTTCACCCACTTGCCGTCCGGCTGCTTCTCCTGGGTTTCATTCCAGTCGGTATAGGCAATCAGCTGCACCAGATTGAGATCCATCCCCATCTTCGGCTCCAGCTCGGTTTTGATGCGCTTCAGCTCGGCGGCGTCAAAACACTGCAGGTAGACTTTGTCCTGCTTGCTGGTGTAGCCGTACTGTTTGAGCACCTCCAGCGTCTTCGCGGCAATGTCTTTCCCTTCCTGATGGTGGAACCATGGGGCTTTGATTTCCGGGTAGATGCCGATGTTTTTACCGGTGGAGTGGTTCAGCCCCTGAACAAACTCAATCTCTTCCTGGAAGGTATGGATCCGGAAGTCAGATTTGCCCATCGGGAAACGTCCCGGATAGACCTGCACCTTCTTGCCGTTTTCAATCTCGAAGCCTTCGGTGAACTTCAGGGAGCGGATCTCCGCCAGCGTGAAGTCAATGGCGTAGAAGCGGCCATCTTTGCGGGCGCGATTCGGGAAACGCTCTGCCACGTCCGTCACGCGGTCAAGATAATGGTCGTGCAGGACGACCAGCTGGTCGTCCTTCGTCATCACCAGATCCTGCTCCAGGTAATCCGCGCCTTGCGCATAGGCCATCGCTTTCGCCGGGAGCGTATGCTCCGGCAGATAGCCGCTCGCACCGCGGTGGGCAATAACGATTTTATCCGCCGCCAGCGCGGAGCCTGTCATCAGGCCCGCCAGCAGCAGGCCGGTTGCTAACTGAGTTAATTTCATCGCAAAGCTCCTTATTGACGACGCGCCAGCACTTCCGCGTGGTGACGTTTTTCCCCGATCATCACAACAATCAGCAGCAGTACCGCCAGCACGCTTCCGCCGATCATCACCATAAAGCCGCCGTCCCAGCCGAAGAAGTCAACGGTATAGCCCACGATGGCGCTCGCCGCGACCGAACCGCCGAGGTAGCCGAACAGGCCGGTAAAGCCCGCCGCCGTTCCCGCCGCTTTCTTCGGCGCCAGCTCCAGGGCGTGAAGACCGATCAGCATCACCGGACCGTAAATCAGGAAGCCGATGACGATCATACAGGCCATGTCTACTGATGGGTTGCCCGGCGGATTGAGCCAGTAAACGACGGTCGCGATGGTGACCAGGGTCATAAAGAACACGCCCGTCGCGCCGCGGTTGCCTTTAAACACCTTATCTGACATCCAGCCGCAAAGCAGCGTGCCTGGGATCCCGGCATATTCATACAGGAAATAGGCCCAGGAGGACTTATCCAGCGCGAAGTGCTTCACCTCTTTCAGGTAGGTCGGGGACCAGTCGAGGATGCCGTAGCGAAGCAGGTAAACGAACACGTTCGCCACCGCGATGTACCACAGCAGCTTGTTCGGCAGGACGTACTTCATGAAGATCTGTTTTGCGGTCAGCTCTTCTTCGTGCTCCTTGCTGTAATCATCCGGATAGTCGTTTTTGTACTCTTCAATCGGCGGCAGGCCGCAGGACTGCGGCGTATCGCGCATCAGGGCGAAAGCAATAATCGCCACCAGAATGGCACCAAAGGCAGGCATGTAGAGCGCCGCGTGCCAGTCGTTGAACCAGGCCATCCCCAGCAGGAACAGCAGCGGCGGAATACCGCCGCCCACGTTATGGGCGCAGTTCCACACCGACACGATGCCGCCGCGCTCTTTCTGCGACCACCAGTGCACCATGGTGCGTCCGCACGGCGGCCACCCCATTCCCTGGAACCAGCCGCAGAGGAACAGCAGCACGAACATGATGGCAATGCTGGAGGTTGCCCATGGCACAAAGCCCATAAACAGCATCACCGCTGCCGCCAGGATCAGACCGGCAGGCAGGAACACGCGCGGATTCGAGCGATCCGACACGGAACCCATGATGAATTTGGAAAAACCGTAGGCGATGGATATCCCCGACAGCGCGAACCCCAGATCGCCGCGGGAGAAGCCCTGCTCCACCAGATACGGCATGGCGAGCGCGAAGTTTTTACGTACAAGGTAGTACGCCGCATACCCGAAGAAGATCCCCAGGAAGATTTGCCAACGCAGACGGCGATAGAGCGGATCTATTTCTGCCTCTGGCAGACGCGCCCTGTGGGGCGCAGGTTTGAAGATACTGAGCATAACAGCCTCCGTGGCCTTGAAATGAGTGAGCAGGTGGCTCGCACCTGAATTCCAGAGGCGGGGATGTTAAGAAATCACGGTGATTGTTACTGTGAATCAACGCACAGATTGTTACAGAAATATGACAGAATGCGCAAAAAAGCGCATGAAATCACGTTTCACTTTCGAATTCCGCGCGTTTATGTTCGAAATCAAACAAACCACAAAATTACTATGGCTAAATGATAAAAAACGAACATAGAGGGTAAACAATGACCAGTCACGATCCTCGTTATAGTGATGTGATAATCATTGGTGGTGGCGCAACCGGCGCCGGGATCGCGCGCGATTGCGCCCTTCGCGGCTTAAGCGTTACGCTTCTGGAACGCCATGATATCGCCACGGGCGCAACCGGACGGAACCACGGCCTGCTGCACAGCGGCGCCCGGTATGCGGTCACCGACGCGGAATCCGCGCGCGAATGTATTGCTGAAAACCAGATCCTCAAGCGTATCGCACGCCACTGCATTGAGCCGACCGACGGCCTCTTTATTACCCTTCCCGAAGATGACCTCGCCTTTCAGGACACCTTTATTACCGCCTGCACTGCCGCGGGCATTCAGGCGGAGGCCATGGATCCGGCGCTGGCGCGGCGGCTGGAACCGTCGGTTAACCCGGCGCTTATCGGCGCGGTGAAAGTCCCTGACGGTACCGTCGATCCGTTCCGCCTGACCGCCGCCAATATGCTGGACGCCCGTGAGCATGGCGCACGCATTCTGACCGGACATGAAGTGACCGGGCTTATTCGCGAAGGTCATCGCATCTGTGGGGTGCGGGTGTTTGATACGCAGTACAACGAGCACGGCGAGCTGTATGCCGCCGTAGTGGTTAACGCGGCGGGGATCTGGGGCCAGCGTATTGCGGAACATGCGGACCTGTCGGTGCGCATGTTCCCGGCGAAAGGCTCGCTGCTGATCCTCGACCACCGCATCAATAACCACGTGATTAACCGCTGCCGCAAGCCGTCTGACGCCGATATCCTCGTTCCGGGCGACACCATTTCGTTAATCGGGACGACTTCAACGCACGTGGACTACAGCGAGATTGATTACAACCGCGTCACCGCTGAAGAGGTGGATATCCTGCTGCGGGAAGGGGAAAAACTGGCCCCGGTAATGGCCCAGACGCGCATTCTGCGCGCCTACGCGGGCGTGCGTCCGCTGGTCGCCAGCGACAACGACCCGAGCGGACGGAACGTCAGCCGGGGCATCGTGCTGCTCGATCACGCCGCGCGCGACGGCATGGACGGGTTTATCACCATCACCGGCGGCAAGCTGATGACCTATCGCCTGATGGCCGAGTGGGCGACCGATGCCGTCTGCCGCAAGCTCGGAAATACCGAGCCGTGCGTCACGGCAGAACAGCCGCTGCCGGGATCGCGTCAGTCCACCGAAAAAACGCTGCAGAAAATCATCTCCCTGCCCGCGCCGCTGCGCGGGTCCGCGGTATACCGCCACGGCGACAGAACGCCACCGTGGCTTGGTGAAGGAAGATTGAGCCGCAGCCTGGTGTGCGAGTGCGAAGCCGTGACGGCCGGTGAAGTGCAGTACGCGGTGGAGAACCTGACGGTCAACAGCCTGCTCGATCTCCGCCGCCGCACCCGCGTCGGAATGGGCACCTGTCAGGGCGAGCTGTGCGCCTGCCGTGCTGCGGGGCTGCTGCAGCGCTTTCATACCACCACCGCCACCCAGTCGCTCGATCAGCTCAGCGCGTTTTTAAACGAGCGCTGGAAAGGCATTCAGCCTGTCGCCTGGGGCGATGCCCTGCGTGAAAGTGAATTTACCCGCTGGGTCTACCAGGGGCTTTGCGGTCTGGAGAAGGAGCAACACGATGAAATTTGATACCGTGATTGTCGGCGGCGGGCTGGCGGGCCTGCTCTGCGGCATTAAGCTCACGAAGCAGGGGCTGCGCTGCGCCATTATCACCCGGGGGCAGAGCGCCCTGCACTTCTCGTCGGGCTCGCTGGATCTGGTGGACGAAGCGTACCGCGATAAGCTGCCGCCGGAGCACCCTTATCACCTGGTTGGTGCACAGCATATTGACCGCTTTGCGCTGGAAACCGAAGCGCTGCTGGCGGAGTGCGGCGCGCGTCTGCAGGGCAGCGCCAGATTCAATCACCAGCGCGTTACGCCGCTCGGCACCCTGCGTTCCGCCTGGCTCAGCCCGGAGGAAGTGCCCGTTGCTCCCATTCGCGCGGGACGCGTGCGGGTGGTAGGGATTAGCGGCTTTCTGGATTTTCAGCCCCATCTCGCGGCGGCGTCACTTTGTCGCCAGGGCGTTAACGCCGAAACGGCAGAGATAGAGCTGCCTGAGCTTGATGTCCTGCGCGATAACCCGAGCGAATTTCGCGCGGTGAATATTGCCCGTTTTCTGGATAACGAGGACAAATGGCCGCTGCTGTATGAGGCGCTCAGCCCGCTTGCGGAAGGATGCGATGCGCTATTGATGCCCGCGTGCTTTGGCCTGAACGATAACCGACTCTGGCGCTGGCTCTCAGACCGTCTGCCCAGCACGCTCGGTTTGTTGCCCACGCTGCCCCCGTCTGTCCCCGGCATTCGCCTGCATACCCAGCTCCAGCGTAAGTTTGTTGCGCAGGGTGGCGTCTGGATGGCAGGTGATGAAGTGAAAAAAATCACCCTGACAGACGGCGCGGTGAGCGAAATCTGGACGCGCAGCCACGACGATATTCCGCTTCGCGCCCGCTATACGGTGCTGGCAAGCGGCAGCTTCTTCAGCAACGGGCTGCTGAGCAGCCGGGAGGGCATCCGGGAAGCCATTATGGGGCTGGATGTTCGCCAGCGAGCCTCCCGCGCGGACTGGTATCAGAGTGATTTCTTCTCGCCGCAGCCCTGGCAGCAGTTCGGCGTGATTGTCGATAACAAGCTGCATCCGCAGCTTGCCGGTAAGCCCGTCAGTAATCTCTTTGCCATCGGCTCGCTGCTGGGCGGGTACGATCCCATTACCCAGGGATGCGGTGGCGGAGTCTGCGCCGTCACGGCGCTGTATGTGGCAGAGCAGATTAGCCAGCGCACGGAGGCTGAACAATGAACGATACCCGTTTTGAAAGCTGCATCAAATGCACGGTGTGTACCACCGTCTGCCCGGTCAGCGGCGTGAACCCACGCTATCCCGGGCCAAAGCAGGCCGGGCCGGACGGCGAGCGTCTGCGCCTGAAGGACGGCAAGCTGTACGATGAAGCGCTGAAATACTGCATTAACTGCAAACGCTGCGAAGTCGCCTGCCCGTCGGATGTGAAAATCGGCGATATTATCCAGCGCGCCCGGGCGCGCTACAGCACGCAAAAGCCGTCGCTGCGGGACGCGATTCTGAGCCACACCGATCTGCTGGGCAGCGTCTCGACGCCGTTTGCCCCGCTGGTGAATGCCGCGACCGCTCTCAAGCCGGTGCGCCAGCTGCTGGATGCCACGCTGAAGATAGACCATCACCGCAGCCTGCCGAAATATTCTCACGGCACCTTCCGCCGCTGGTATAAATCCGTGGCGGCGGAGCAGGCGCAGTACGCCGAGCAGGTGGCTTTTTTCCACGGCTGCTATGTGAATTACAACCACCCGCAGCTGGGTAAAGATCTGCTGAAGGTGCTGAACGCCATGGGAACGGGCGTTCAGCTACTGAATAAAGAAAAGTGCTGCGGCGTGCCGCTGATTGCCAACGGGTTTACCGATAAAGCGCGCAGGCAGGCTCAAAGCAATGTCACCTCCCTGCGCGAGGCGATTGTCGAGAAAGGCATACCGGTATTGGCGACCTCATCCACCTGTACCTTCACCCTGCGCGACGAGTATCCGCATCTGCTGGACGTGGACAACACCGGCCTGCGCGAGCACATCGAGCTGGCGACGCGCTTCCTGTGGCGCAAGCTGGACAGCGGACAGACGTTGCCGCTGGGGAAATTACCCCTGAAAGTGGTGTACCACACGCCGTGTCATATGGAGAAAATGGGTTGGTCGCTCTATACGCTTGAGCTGCTGCGGTTAATTCCGGGGCTGGAGCTGACGGTGCTGGACTCACGCTGCTGCGGGATTGCGGGAACCTACGGCTTTAAGCGTGAAAACTACGAAACGTCGCAGGCGATCGGCGCCCCGCTGTTCCGTCAGATTGAGGAGAGCGGCGCGGATATCGTGGTGACGGACTGCGAAACCTGCAAGTGGCAGATTGAGATGTCCACCAGCAAGCGCTGCGAGCATCCGATTACGCTGCTGGCAAAGGCGCTCGGGTGAACATGGCCGGGGCGAAAGGCCCCGGCACAGGCGTTACTCCACGAACAGCGATTCAACCACGTTAATCCAGCCGTGCTCGCTGGCCACCTCTTTGCCATTCAGCCAGCGGCGCAGCATGTTCAGCGCCATCATGGCGCACACCTCCTGACGCACCGCCAGGCTGTGGCGGGTAATGCTCATTTTTACCCGCAGGGCGTGGGTGCCCTCAGGCGTCGCCAGCGCGAAGTTGAGGTATTCCTCATCCAGCCCGCCGACAAACAGCGCCAGACCGGCAAAATGCTTCACCCTTCTCTCGGACGCCCAGCGGGCGGTTTGCGCGAGAGTCTCCTGCTGGAACGGCACCACTTCGCTGGCCAGCAGCGGCGCGTTGACGCGCGACAGCTGCAGCGCCAGCAGGCCACCGGTGAACTGCTCGCTTAAGGTCACACTCAGCTGACGCGACTGCAGATGCTTCGCAATCTGCGCCGGTAGCCCTTCCGTGCCTTCAAAGATCAGGCTTTCACCCGCTACGCGCTGCACCTCAGGCCACAGCGCCAGCATCGCCTCTTTCTGGGTGGCCGGTCCGGTCAGCTTGAGCTCAATGATCGGCATGGATGAACGATAGCCCATAGACACGCCCGGCGGGAGTGAGAGGTGATCGAGGCTCTGAGCCAGATCGCTTTCCGAACGGCCAAAAGTGGTCAGACGCAGGCACAGCGGGGGTTCCGGCAGGGTAAAACGCTGGCGAAGGCGCGGCAGGATCTGCTGCTCGACCATCACTTTAAATTCTGAGGGCACGCCCGGCGTGAAGAACATCAGGCAGCGGTTCAGCTGCATGGCAAACCCGCACGCGGTACCGACCGGGTTATCGACCAGTTCAGCACTGGCGGGAATTTCAGCCTGTTTGCGGTTGCTGGGGGCCATGACGCGGCCACGTTCGGAGAAAAAACGCGCCATCTGCGAGAGCCACGCCTCATGCAGCACCAGCCCTTCGCCTTTTGCGGTCGCGGCGGCCAGGGCACTGAGATCGTCACTGGTGGGGCCGAGCCCGCCGTTCACAATCAGCACGTCGCACTGTTCACTGCGCTCGCGCAGAACAGCGACCAGTGACTCAAGATTGTCGCCCACCGTATTGCGGCGCGTTAACGGTAATCCTTGCTCAAAGAAAAGATCGGCAAGCCAGGCAGCATTGGTATCAATAATTTGTCCATGCAGCACTTCGTCGCCGGTGGATAACATCTCCACGTTAATCATTGTGTTCTCCCGCTTATTTGGTCAAAACACTATAGCGCAAACGCGGGGTGGAGAAGAGGAGAAACTGGCGCGACAGCATGCCGCGCCGGAGAGATTAGAAGCCTGCGCTCACGCCCACGTACGGACCGTCGGCCAGCGCGTTGTCGCGGTTGCCGTCTTTACCGGCCAGGTTCAGATAGCGATAGCCTGCTTCGATGGTGATTGGACGCATGATGGTCCAGCGCGCGCCGGCGTTGGCTTCCTCATAGCTGTCGATACCGCTTGAGAGGGAATCTGGAGAGTAGTAGTACTCGCCAAACAGGCCGAAGCTGTCGCCAATTTTCCACTGCAGGCCGCCGCCCACTGCCGCCGCATATCCTTCGTCACCGTCATTTGGGTTGGTATAGATACCTTTACCGCCGACGGTCGCCAGGAACGGGCCCAGAGGAATGTTGAGGCCCAGGCCGAGGCTTGCCGCGTCGCCGTCGTCATCGTTATGCGTCCAGCCGCCGGTCATCGCCAGACCGGATGTCTCGGTACCCATGCCGAAGCCCAGGTGGGTATAATCCTGACCCGCCGAGCCGTTAATGCTAATGGCGTTCGCCGCCGCAGATACAACCATCAGGCCGAAGCCCAGTAATGCCACTTTTTTCATTGTCGTGATCCCGCACAATTTTTATAGAGAAGTCCCAAAACCGCGAGATTTTAACCTGGGTCTTCCGGGGATCAAGCACTCTGCGTGCGGCAGGCCAGTAGATTGTAACTATTTGAAACGGCTATTATCCCTTCAGCGTTGCGTTCACCCACTCCTGCAGCGCGCGGCGCGAAACTTTAATGCCGCCATTTTTGAGTTCGGTCGGCAAAAGCAGCCAGCGGACGGGTTGTTCAAAACGCGCCACCTTGTCCCTGACCCAGTCGGGTAAAGTGGTGATATCCGTTCCCGGCTCGCACTCCACCACCGCCACCGGACGTTGCCCGAATTCAGCGTCGTCCAGCGGAACGATAAACACCTGGTTAACCTGCGGGTGCGTGGCGATAACGCGCTCGAGCGATTCCGGCTGGATCCCTTCTCCGCCGCTAAAAAAGAGGTTATCCATGCGGCCGAGGATCGTCAGACGGCCGTCATGCCATTCCCCGCGATCGCGAGTGGCAAACCAGCCCTGCGCGTTGGTCAGCGGTATCAGCGCGCCGTCCCGCCAGTAGCCTGAGGCCATGCTTTGCGCTCTGATCCAGACTTCACCGTTAACGACCTGCACCTCTCTGCCCGGCAGCGCATAGCCCACGTCCGGCTCGCCGTCGGCCTCTTTCGCACAGACGGTAGAGGCGAACTCGGTCAGACCGTAGCCGCAGAAGGTGCGAATATCCTGCTCTCGCGCCTGTTCGGTCAATTCAACAGGAATGGCTGCCCCGCCCAGCAGCACCGCTTTCAGTGCGACAGGCTGGTGGGCATTAAGCAGACGCCAGAGCTGGGTTGGCACCAGCGAGGCGTGGGTGCAGCCGCACAGCGCCTGCTCCAGAGGCTGTTTCTCGCGCACGGTTAACCGCGCGCCAGCCTGCAGCCAGCGCCATAAAATCCCCTGGCCGGAAACGTGGAACAGCGGTAGCGAAAGCAGCCAGTCGTCGTCTTCACCGTAGGGCATCAGCGACAAAACGCCGCGCGCGCTGGCGAGATGGGCCTCGCAGGTATGGACCGCTGCTTTCGGCAGACCGGTGGAGCCGGAGGTCAGCGTCATGGAGGCCAGCCGCGCCGGTTGCCACGCAGCGCAATACGCATCGGCGGTCTCGCGCATGCTCAGGGCAGGAAGGCCGTCGTAGCTGCCCTCCAGCACCAGCGCAAAGCGCAGCGTCATCTGCGGGAGCAGCACGTCCAGCAGCGGGCGCGGCAGCTGCGGATTAACGGGAAGAATACGCGCCCCGCACTGGAGCAGCGCCAGCCACGCCAGCAGGGTGTGCGGGTGGTTATGGGCCAGCAGCAGCACGCCGTCGCCCTCCTCCACGCCCTGACGGTGAAAGCCCGCCGCAAGGCTGTCGATGCGCGCGCACAGCTGTTGCCAGCTGAGCACCTCGTCGTTCAGCCTCAGGGCCGGTTTATCGGTAAATTGCGCACGCCAGTGCCGCCACGGCCAGTCGGTAAAACTCATCGCAACGGCTCCAGCGCCGCGACGTCGAGGCACGGCAGCGCGCTGTCCGGCCACGGGCGAAGAAGCTGAGCCTGCATCAGGTTCAGCGTGTCGAGGCCGGGGACCGTGTCAGGCGTTAACCAGGCGGCAATGCGCGCCAGCTGGGTTAGCCCAAGGCTGGACTCAATCGACGAGCTGATGACCGCCGTCAGCCCTAAGGCGTGCGCCGCCGCGACCTGCTCGCGCACTTTCGCCAGGCTGCCGGTCAGCGTAGGTTTAATCACCACCGCGCTGACGCCGGGCTCGGCAGCGAATTCAAAATCGGCCTCGCGCAGGCTTTCATCCCAGGCGATGGCAATCCCCGTTTCGCGAGCGAACGCGCGCGAATCCTCGCGGGTTTTGCACGGCTCTTCGAGGAAGGCAATGCGGCTGCGGTACGCCGGATTGACGTACTTTGCAAATTGCTGCGCCTTAAGCGGCGTCCAGGCACGGTTGGCGTCCAGACGCAGATGCAGATCGGGGATCGCCTCCAGCAGCAGGTTGGCGACCATGCCGTCACGTACCGCTTCATAAAGCCCGACTTTGATTTTCGCGACCTTCTCGCCCGGCATGGCGGAGAGCTGCGCGAACAGCTCGTCCGGATCGCCCGTACAGAGCGGCGCCGCGCGGTAATTCCCCGCTTCCGGCAGGCTGCCGTCCAGCTCCGCCAGCGCGCAGCTGATACCAAAGGCCGCGGAAGGGACGTCCGGCAGCGCCGGATCCGCCCCCTCGCGCCACGCGTCCGCCCACGCCAGCAAGGCCGCCCGCGCGTCATCCAGCGACTCGAGGCTAAACCCCGGCAGAGGCGAAATCTCGCCCCAGCCTTCCCGCTCGCCCTGCTGCAGATGCACGAAGAAACCGTCACGGGTTTTTAACCGCCGTTCACGCAGCACCACGCCCGCGTCCATCGGTATCTGCCAGCGGTAAACCTGCGCGCGACGCATTACGGATTCCGTTTGTATTTGCTGAAGTCTGGCTGGCGTTTTTCGTTAAACGCGTTGCGCCCTTCCTGACCCTCTTCGGTCATGTAGAACAGCATGGTGGCGTTGCCCGCCAGCTCCTGCAGACCCGCCTGACCGTCGCAGTCGGCGTTGAGTGCCGCTTTCAGGCAGCGCAGCGCCATCGGGCTGTTTTGCAGCATTTCGCGACACCAGCGCACGGTCTCTTTTTCGAGATCGGCAAGCGGCACCACGGTATTCACCAGGCCCATATCCAGCGCTTCCTGCGCGTTGTACTGACGGCACAGGAACCAGATTTCACGGGCTTTTTTCTGCCCGACGATGCGCGCCATGTAGGAGGCACCCCAGCCGCCGTCGAAAGATCCCACTTTCGGGCCGGTCTGGCCGAAGATGGCGTTTTCAGCGGCAATGGTCAGGTCGCACATCATGTGCAGCACGTGGCCGCCACCGATGGAGTAGCCCGCCACCATCGCCACCACCGGTTTTGGACAGGTGCGGATCTGACGCTGGAAATCGAGGACGTTCAGGTGGTGCGTACCCGCATCGTCCTGGTATCCGCCGTAGTCGCCGCGCACTTTCTGATCGCCACCGGAGCAGAACGCTTTCTCGCCTTCGCCGGTCAGGACAATCACGCCGATGTTGTCGTCATAGCGCGCATCCGCCAGGGCCTGAATCATCTCTTTCACGGTCAGCGGACGGAAGGCGTTACGCACCTGCGGGCGGTTGATGGTGATTTTGGCAATACCGTCGGTGGATTTGTGGTAACGAATGTCGGTGTAGCCTTCGGAGCAGTCCTGCCATTCAACCGGGGCGTAAAGCATGTGTTCATCAGGATAGATCATAGAGTGTCCTTTATTCGAAGACGCAGTATCTGAGCCAGACTCGCGGCAACCGCGTCGGGGTTTTCCCGGTGGGCGTTGTGTCCGGCGTTGGGAATTGCATGGCAGACGGCGTTCAGCTCCGCAGCAAGGGCCGCAAACTTCTCATCACGTTCGCCATAGAGATAATCAAAAGTGAAATCACGTGCGCTTAACGCGGTACGCAGGTCGGGCTGCACGGCCAGCGACGTCGCCTCGAGCATCATCGCCAGCGCCGCGCCGTTGTTCTGGCTGCGCAGGGTAATCAGCGCGTCGCGCTGGGCGTCCGTCAGGGAGGCAAACACGGGCTGTTGGTACCAGTCAGCGAATACCTTTTCCAGCGGTTCGCTGCGAAAACGCGTCGCCCAGCGGCGGTCGGATGCCAGCCGCGCCTGTCGCGCATCGGCATCCTGCAGGCCCGGATGGCCGCCTTCTACCGTCACACCCAACAGCCCCTTCGGCTGCTGGCAGGCATGGAACATCGCAATGCGGCCGCCGAGGGAGTACCCGACGAGCCAGAATTTCAGTATGTTGTAACTAATCAGAGTTCGGGTAAGCAACGCGCTCATCTCGTCGAAGCCCGTCACGCCCAGATCCTGGGATCTACCGTGTCCCGGCAGATCCAGATACAGCCGGGGGTAATCACAAAGCCGCTCACCAACCCCCTGCCACTCGCGGCAATCGCCGGAAAAACCGTGCAAAAAGACCAGCCAGGGATAGCCTGGTTTTCCAGCCTGCTGCACGCCCGAGAGGATCACAGCTGGCTCACCTGCGCCAGCAGGCTTTGCAGGGCCTGCGCACCGTCAGCCTCGTTCACCACCAGCTCAATCAGCGTCGCGCCCGGCTGCTTCCAGGCGGAGCTTAGCGCCGCATCCAGCTGTTCCCAGCTTTCCGGGCGATGGTATTTCAGGCTGAACATTGCCGCGGCGTGTTCGAACTGCACGTTCTGCGGCATCAGATAGAAGCGCTCGCGCTCGCTCTGCGGCGTAGGCAGCAGGGAGAAAATCTGTCCGCCGTTGTTGTTAACCACGATCAGCACGAACGGGGCAGACGCCTGACGCAGCAGCGCCAGCGCGTTGAGGTCGTAGAGCGCGGAGAGATCCCCCACGATGGCCAGCGTCGATTTTGCGCTGGCGCGCTGCACGCCCGCCGCCGTAGAGATCAGCCCGTCGATGCCGCTGGCACCACGGTTGCTGTACACCGGGTAGCCCGCGGGCAGCTGCGAAAAGGCGTCAATCAGCCGCACGACCAGGCTGTTGCCGACAAACAGCTGCCCCTGCTCGGGCAGGTACTGGCGAATACGGTGCGCCAGCCCGGCCTCGCTGAACGCTTCACAGCGCGCATGGGTCAGTTCCCACGCCTGGCGCGACAGGTCCGGGAGGGTAACCGCCCAGGGTTTGCGTTTTTCAGCCGGATGGAGCGCCAGCCAGGCGTCGATACGGCTGACCAGACGACGACCGCGGTGGTGCGCCGGATCAAGACGCCCTTCCAGCGCGTCCACCAGCCAGTATTCGTCCGGTGTGCAGGTGGCCTGCCACTGCAGTAACCGCTTGCCGGTTAAACTCGATCCAAGCTGGACCACAATCTGCGCCTGCGACAGCTCGGTGACCGCTTTGGCATTACCCAGCCAGAGATCCGCGCACGGCAGCGGCTGACCGGTCTGGGAAAGCACGTCGCCGATCAGCGGCCAGCCCAGGGTTTGCGCCCATTCGGCGACCAGCTTGCCTTCGGCAGGGCTCATGCGCCCGGCGATAACCACGCCGCGCTTCTGCCGCCAGAAGAACCAGTCGCGCTGTTTCGCGCTCTCAAGGTGCGTCTGCTCGCGCAGCCACGGTTTCTCACTCCCCCACCAGTCACCGAGAGACTGCTGCCAGTCAAGACCCGTGTCGTCCAGCTCGCCGTACAGCGGCTCGGCAAACGGGCAGTTGATATGCAGCGCCCCGCCGCGCAGCGTCTCCATGGCGTGATCGACGGTGGAGACCAGCCAGCTCGCCGGAATATCCTGGGTGGGACGCGGCAGCGAAATCGTCTGCGAAGGATGCGAAGAAAAGAGCCCCGGCTGACGGATGGCCTGATTGGCGCCGCAGTCGATAAGCTCAGGGGGACGATCGGCCGTCAGCAGAATCAGCTTTTCACCGGTTAACCCGGCTTCAATCAGAGCCGGATAGAGGTTCGCCACGGCAGTACCGGAAGTGACGATCACCGCCACGGGTTCTTTGCTGACCTTCGCCAGACCCAGCGCGAGATGCCCGAGGCCACGCTCATCAAAGTGGGTGTGGTGAATCAACGCCCGGTTTTCGGCGGCCGCCAGCGTCAGCGGCGTTGAGCGAGAACCCGGTGCAATACACACGTGCCTGACGCCATGGCGCGTCAGGGCTTCAAGGATCACCGCCGCCCAGCGTCGGTTAAAAGAACTTACTGACATGAGATTGTCCGGTATCAAGAATGCGACACAGTATAAATAATAGAAAAAATTGGAATTTTGATGTGAATCGGGATTGCGCGATTCAGTATTAATCCCTTAGGAGCAGAGAGCGCAACCCGGCCGCTTTGTTTTCAATCTCCTGCCACTCCTGCTCCGGGTCAGATCCGCTGACAATACCGGCGCCGGCATAGAGCCGCAGCGAGTCCTCATGGACGCGGGCTGAACGCAGCGCCACGCAGAACTCACTCTGGTCAGGAGATAAATACCCGGCCGAACCGGCGTACCACTCGCGGTTAAAGGGCTCAACCTTCTGAATAAACTCGCGCGCTGGCTGTCGCGGAAGCCCGGCAACCGCCGCCGTCGGCTGTAGCATATGCAGGCACTGCTCGTCGTCAGCCTGTTTGAGCGCGGTCCAGATACAGCGGCGCAAATGCTGCACCTTACGCAGGCGTACCACCTGGGCAGGCAGTACCTCAAGCGTCTGCGTAGAGTGCTGAAGACGCTGACAGATATCTTCCACGACCAGCATATTCTCGCGCTGGTTTTTATCGTCGTTCAGCAGCCACTCGCCCAGACGCTGCGCCTTTTTATCATCGGTATGGCTGGCGACGGTGCCCGCCAGCGCTTCGGTGCGCAGCAGCGTGCCGCGTCGCCGCCAGAGACGCTCGGGCGTCGAGCCGAGAAACGCATTGCTGGCGTCGAATACCATGCAGAAGTGATAGCAATGTAAATTGAGGGCGCGGCTGGCCGCCATCAGCGCGACGGGGTTAATGCGCTGTGTAAACTGAAGATCGGTGGCCCTCGCAAGGACAACCTTTTCAAAATCACCGCGCGCGATGGTTTCGGTCGCCCTGCGGACAAGTCTCAGCCATTCGGCCCGTTGCGGCTGATGGTTTTCGTGCTCAACCTGAACGGCCAGCGGGCGGATAGGCCTGGCTGGCTGGAGCCGCTGTAAAAAATCCCGCGCGGCATGGGCATCTTCCTGAAGTGAATAATCGCTCCACAGCTGCAGGCGCAGCGTAGCGGTGCCGGCGGTACGTCGCCAGAACAGTCGCGGTAAAAAGAGGCTGCCCTGCTCCGGATTAAAGGCGTTCAGGCCGCAGATGCGGGTATCACCTGCCGCGTTTTGCTCGCGCAAAAACTGCGTGGCTAACGCCAGAGAGGAAAAGGTGATAACCGCCCCCAGCGCGGCCAGCTCTTCATCGCCGTTACGCTGCTGCCAGTAAAACTGCGGATAGCACTGCTGCGCCCCAAGCCAGGCGAGAGGGTCGAAGGCATCGTTTAACGGGAAAGAGACGTCGAAATGACGTATGCCGGGCGTTGCGGGTAACGCTTGCGAAAGCTGGTTACGCAATTGCTCCAGCGCGAGGAAAATCGAATTCACGCGAACCTCTCCCTGTTAAAACCTCGTATTATACGGGGTACTGGCCATAAATAGCAGTACCCACGTATAGGGAGTGGTTAAGCGGCTTAACGACGGGCCAACAGCAGCCCCAGTACCAGGCCTACGGCAGCACCCACGCCAATACCCTGCCACGGTTTTTCATGCACGTAATCATCGGCACGGTACACCGCTTTTTTGGCGCGGTAGTAGTAGTTATCAGACGCATGGCTGACGCGGTTTTTCACTTCATGCAGCGCCTGCTCGGCACGGGCTTTTAGCTCAATATATTTCTGATCGGCAGGGTCGCCCGAGGAACGTAACACCTCTTCCAGCGTTTCGCTCAGTAAGGCCAGGTCGTCGTCGATACGGGTATCCCAGGATTGAAATGACATATTTTTCTCCATGTTAGTACACCAGTTCGCTAACTATAGCCAACGACTCGCCATTACGCCTGCTTCGCTTCCCGCGCCATGCCGACGTGGGGAATGCCGTCTTCGTCGTATACTTCGGTGACCGGCACGAAACCAAAGTGGCCGTAGAAGGACTGCAGGTGCGCCTGTGCGCCCAGGTATAACGCCTTGTTCGGCCACTGTTTCTGGCATGCCTCCAGCGTTTTCTCCATCAGCTGATAGCCCAGTTTTTCACCGCGCGCTTTGCCGCTGATGATGACCCGACCAATCACGACAGGCTCGAATGCGTCCTCGCTTTTCAGAATCCTCGCATACGCCACCAGCTCGTTATCCCGCCAGCCAAGAATATGGCGGTTCTCACCGACGAGATCGTCGCCGTCGATGTCCTGATACGGGCAGGTCTGTTCAACCACGAACACTTCGCAGCGCAGTTTCAGCAGGGCGTAAAGTGAATGAACGGTGAGGTCACTATGGTGTAAATCTTGCCACTGGATCATGTCAGTCTCCTTCCTGGGGTTCATCACGTTATACTAAACCCCTCCCCGTTCAGCAAAGGGCTGATTGCGTTATGGAACTGATTTTTCTGGGTACGTCCGCGGGCGTGCCAACCCGCTCACGAAATGTGACGGCGATTCTGCTGGATCTTAAACACCCCACCCGCGGCGGGCTGTGGCTGTTTGACTGTGGTGAAGGGACGCAGCATCAGCTGTTACACACCGCTTATCACCCCGGCAAGCTGGATAAAATTTTTATCACCCATCTGCATGGCGACCATCTGTTTGGCCTTCCCGGCCTGCTGTGCAGCCGCTCGATGGCCGGTAACGCCAACCCGCTGACGATTTACGGGCCTGCGGGTATTCGTGAATTCGTTGAAACCACGCTGCGCCTGAGCGGGTCGTGGACGGATTATCCGCTGGAGGTCGTTGAGATTAGCGAAGGCCTGGTTTTCGATGACGGCGATTATAAGGTGAGCGCTCAGCCGCTCAATCACCCTGTCGAGTGCTATGGATACCGTATTGACGCGCATGACAAACCCGGCGCGCTGGATGCCGCCGCGCTAATGGCCGATGGCGTAAAACCCGGGCCGCTGTTCCAGCGCCTGAAGCACGGCGAGACCGTCACGCTGGAGGACGGGCGCGTCATCAATGGGCAGGATTATCTCGCCGCACCGCAGCCCGGCAAGAAGCTGGCAATTTTTGGCGACACGGCCCCGTGCCGGGCGGCGCTCACGCTGGCCCAGGGCGTTGACGTGATGGTACATGAAGCGACCCTTGAAACGGCGATGGAAGAGAAAGCCAACGGCCGGGGCCACAGCTCGACGCGACAGGCGGCGCAGCTAGCCCGTGACGCGGGCGTCGGGCGGCTCATCGTCACCCACGTCAGCTCGCGCTACGACGCGCGGGGCTGTGAAAAGCTGCTGGCAGAGTGCCTCGCGCTGTTCCCGGAATGTGAGCTGGCCGAAGATTTCGCTCAGGTCAGCGTTTAGTCCTTCATTTTTCCCTCAGGATGCCGATAACGATTAAAAGGTCAGCATTTCTCTCGAGGGTAGAATGGATAATTTCCAGAAAGATATTGATGACAGGGCGAATCTGACCCTGTCGAACCGTTTTGAACTGTTGCTGTTCCGTCTTGGCACCTCTCTTAACGAAAATAAATCTGAGCTGTTTGGCATTAACGTCTTTAAGCTGCGTGAAATTGTGCCGATGCCGGAGTTCACGAAACCCGCCGGGATGAAATCACCGCTGATGGGAATGGTGAATATCCGCGATCAGGTGATCCCGGTGATTGACCTGGCCGCCGTGGCGGGCTGTAAGCCCACCACCGGGCTGAACATCCTGCTGATCACCGAATATGCGCGCAGCGTGCAGGCGTTTGCCGTGGAGTCGGTTGAGAACATCATGCGTCTGGACTGGAAGCAGGTGCACGCGGCGGAAACCGCCGTCAGCGGTCGCTACATCACCAGCATTGCGTGTCTTGACGAGAAGAGCGATACCAACGATCTGGCGATGGTGCTGGACGTTGAGCAGATCCTGTATGACATCACTCCGGCCAATCACGACCTGCACGCCACCAATCTGAAGACCACCAAATTCCATATTAAGCCGGGCGCGGTCGCGATTGTGGCGGAAGATTCCAAAGTGGCGCGTTCGATGCTGGAGAAAGGTCTGCAGGCGATGGAGATCCCGGCGCAGCTGCACATCACCGGCAAAGACGCGTGGGAAAAAATTGGCGTGCTGGCCGCACAGGCGCAGGCTGAGGGCGTGCCGATCACCGATAAGATCGCGCTGGTGCTGACCGACCTCGAAATGCCGGAGATGGACGGTTTTACGCTGACGCGCAAAATCAAAACCGACCCGGTTCTGAAAGATATTCCGGTGGTGATCCACTCTTCCCTTCCCGGCAACGCCAACGAAGACCATATTCGTAAGGTGAAGGCGGATGGCTACGTCGCGAAGTTTGAGCTGAACGAGCTGTCGTCGGTGATTGAGGAAGTGCTGGACCGCTCGATGAAGAAGATTGACGGGCCGTTGATTAGCCGTAAACAGCTGGCTTAGTCGGGTGGCGCTACGCTTACCCGACCTACAAAACCCGTAGGCCCTGCAAGCGTAGCGACGCTGGGCAACAAAAAACCCGCCGAGGCGGGTTTTTTGTTTTTACATCAGCGGCATCGCGCGCTGCACGATATCAATCAGCGGTTGCGGATAGATACCGAAGATCAGCACCAGCAGCGCGGAGATGAGTACCACGATGCCACCAGCGCTGTACTGCCAGTTGCCTGGAGCATCACGATTGAGCTGCTGAGGTGCGCTCAGGTACAGGCTCACGGCCACGCGCAGGTAGTAGTACAGACCAATCGCGGAGCCGATCACCACGCCCGCGGTCAGCCACCACAGGTGCGCCTGCACACCGACGGCCAGCACGTAGAACTTACCGATAAAGCCAAGCGTCATCGGAATACCGGCCAGAGAGAGCATCATCACGGTCATTACGGCGGACAGGATCGGACGGTGCCAGAACAGACCACGGTAAGAGAACAGTGAATCGGCATCCGGACCACGGTACGGGCTGGACATCAGGCTCACCACGCCGAAGGCGCCGAGGCTGCTGAACAGGTAACCGGCCAGATAGACGCCCACGGCTTCCATCGACATCTCACCGCTCTGCAGCGCAATCAGCGCCACCATCAGGTAGCCCAGATGAGAGATAGACGAGTAGCCCAGCAGACGCTTGATGTTGGTCTGGCTCAGCGCCATCAGGTTACCGAAGATGATGGAGACGAACGCGATGATGCCCAGCACCACGCGAACCGCTTCGCTGTCACCCACCGGCGCGTACAGGAACAGACGCATCACCACCCCGAAGATGGCGATTTTGCTCGCCGTCGCCAGGAAGGTCGACACCGGAGCCGGTGCCCCCTGGTAGACGTCTGGCGTCCACAGGTGGAACGGGACCAGAGAGAGTTTGAAGCCAAGGCCAACAATCATCATGCCCAGACCCGCCAGCAGCAGCGGCTCATGCAGCATGCCGTCACCGAGGCTCTTGCCGAGCGCCATAAAGGAGAGGTTACCGGACTGTGCGTACACCAGCGCAATACCAAACAGCAGGAACGAGGACGCCGCCGCAGACAGGATGGTGTACTTGATGCTTGCTTCCAGCGAGCGCTTCTGGCGGAAGGCGTAACCAATCAGACCGAACAGCGGCAGAGAGATCAGCTCAATGCCGAGGAACAGCGCGGCCAGGTGGTTCGCATTCGCCAGCAGAATGCCGCCCAGCGCGGCAATCAGAACCAGCAGGTAAAACTCTTCTTTGTTGTCGTTGTAGCCTTCGAGCCACGGGTACGCAAAGGTACAGGTTGCCAGGCTCGCCAGCAGCACCAGACCGGTATACAGCATGGCGTAACCGTCAACGCGCATCAGCGGGGTGACGTCCATCGCCCCACCCTGGCCAACAAACCAGAGTGAGACTAACGCGGCGTTCAGGCCGATGACCGACAGCGTGGCATTCAGGAAGTGATTGCGTCGCCACGCAATGGAGAGCATCACAACCACCACCGTCAATCCGACGATCAGCAGCGGTAGCAGCGCGATCAGTTGTTGTGGAGTTATTGTCATGGCGAATTACGGCCTTGTAGTAGAAACAGAATTAACAAACCACTGCTGGATATTGCCCATCGCGCTGTGCGAGGTATCCAGAATCGGCTGCGGGAAGAAGCCCAGCAGCACCAGCAGTACGACCAGCAGCAGGATGATGAACAGCTCACGCAGCGACATCCCCGGCAGTTCTTGTGCAGCAATTTCGCTCTTCGCTTTACCGAAGTAAGCGCGGTGCAGCATCGCCAGCGAGTAGACGGAAGCGAACACCAGACCAAAGGTGGAGATCACGGTAATCACCGGTACCACTTTGAAGCTGCCGAACAGAATCATAAATTCGCCGACGAAGTTACCGGTACCCGGCATCCCCAGAGTCGCCACCGCGAAGAACATGGAGAGCGCTGGCAGCCACTTAATTTTGCTCCACAGACCGCCCATCATACGCATGTCGCGGGTGTGCAGACGTTCGTACAGCTGGCCGCACAGGATGAAGAGACCGGCTGCGGACAGACCGTGCGCAATCATCTGGATCACCGCACCCTGGTACGCCAGCTGGCTGCCGGTGTAGATAGCAATCAGCACGAAGCCCATGTGGGAAACGGAGGTGTAGGCAATCAGACGCTTGATGTCGTACTGGGTGAAGGCCATCCAGGCACCGTAGAAGATACCGATCACACCCAGCCACATGGCAATCGGTGCGAACTCTGCGGAGGCGTTCGGGAACAGCGGCAGTGCAAAGCGCAGCAGACCGTAGGCCGCGGTTTTCAGCAAGATGCCCGCCAGGTCAACGGAACCCGCCGTTGGCGCCTGAGAGTGCGCGTCTGGCAGCCAGCCGTGCAGCGGAACCACCGGCATTTTCACCGCGAAGGCGATGAAGAAGCCCAGCATCAGCAGGTATTCTACGCCGTGCGACATTGGGGTCTTCAGCAGGTCTTCGTAGTTGAAGGTCCAGGTGCCGGTCGCGTTGTGGTGAACAAACACCAGCGCCAGAATGGCAATCAGCATCACCAGACCACTCGCCTGGGTATAGATGAAGAACTTGGTTGCCGCCGTGATACGCGTTTTACCGTCGGACGCCTTGTGGCCCCACAGCGCGATCAGGAAGTACATCGGCACCAGCATCATCTCCCAGAAGAAGAAGAACAGGAACATGTCGATGGCAAGGAACACGCCGATTACGCCGCCCAGGATCCACATCAGGTTCAGGTGGAAGAAGCCCTGGTATTTTTCGATTTCACGCCAGGAGCAGAGTACCGCCAGAACGCCGAGCAGACCGGTCAACACCACCATCAGCAGTGAGAGACCGTCAATCGCCAGGTGGATCGTAATGCCGAAACGTGGGATCCACGGCAGGATGAACTCAGACTGCCACTGCGGAATGCCCGCAGACTGGGTCAGTGAGTAACCGCCCTGCAACCACAGTTGCAGGCCAAGCGCGAGCGTCAATCCCATGGTGATCAGCGCGATCCAGCGCGGCATCTTCACGCCAAAGCGTTCAGTCTGCCAGCACAGGAAGCCGCCGATGAAGGGAATTAATATTAGCCAGGGTAGTAACATGGCGATTTACATTCCTTTTTAAGGCCCCCAGCAGGGGCCTGATTTTCAACGAATTCGAATAAAATTCACTTAACGATCAACGCAACACCATCAGCAGCGCCAGCACGACAACCGCACCGATGCTCATGGACGCCACATACCAGCGCAGGTAACCGTTCTCGCTGTACAGCAGGCCTTTGCCTGCAAAGCGGGAAAGGATCGCCGGGATGTTCATCAGGCTGTTCAGCGGGTCGCGCTTCAGAAGCCACGCGATGCCCAGGAACGGCTTAACGAAGATCATGTCGTACAGCCAGTCGAAGCCCCACGCGTTGTACCACCAGGTGCCCAGCAGGCGGCCCGGCGCACTGTTGGCCACGGCAGTGACCAGCGTACGTTTGCCCAGCCACAGCCATGCCGCAATCAGGATGCCCGCGATAGCGACCACACCGGAGGTGATTTCAAGCGTCAGAACGCGACCGTGCTCAAGCTCGGTGGTGTCTGGCAGCACGCCCTGCAGCGGAGGCACAATCATCGCGCCAACGAAGGTGGACAGTACCAGCAGCACAATCAGCGGCAGGTGATGGGTAATCCCCTTCCCTGCGTGAGCGTGAATTTGTTCTTTACCGTGGAATACGATGAAAATCATACGGAAGGTATACAGGGAGGTCATGAACGCACCGACCAGACCCGCAACCATCAGATTGATATGACCATTCGCCATGGCACCCGCAAGGATTTCGTCCTTACTGAAGAAGCCCGCGGTGATCAGCGGCAGAGCCGCCAGCGCCGCGCCGCCCACCAGGAAGCAAACATACACCAGCGGGATGGACTTACGCAGTCCGCCCATTTTGAAGATGTTCTGCTCGTGATGGCAGGCCAGAATCACTGAACCAGATGAGAGGAACAGCAGCGCTTTAAAGAACGCGTGCGTCATCAGGTGGAAAATGGCCGCGTCCCAGGCCTGAACGCCCAACGCGAGGAACATGTAACCAATCTGACTCATGGTGGAATACGCAAGTACGCGCTTGATGTCGGTCTGCACCAGCGCGGCAAAGCCTGCCAGCACCAGCGTGACCGCTCCGACGATACCCACCAGGTGCAGAATTTCCGGAGTCATCAGGAACAGGCCATGGGTACGCGCAATCAGGTACACACCGGCGGTAACCATGGTCGCAGCGTGGATCAGCGCGGAGACAGGGGTTGGACCCGCCATCGCGTCGGCCAGCCATGTCTGCAACGGCAGCTGCGCGGATTTACCCACGGCACCACCCAGCAGCATCAGCGTTGCCCACCACAGCATGTTGTTGCCTGCGGCGAAGTGCGCTGGCGCCAGTTCCACCATTTCGCGGAAGTTCAGCGTGCCCAGTTCGTTGTAAAGAATGAACAGCGCGAAAGCGAGGAAGACGTCACCCACGCGGGTCACGACGAACGCTTTCATGGCCGCTGCGCCATTCTTCGGATCGGTATAGTAGAAACCGATCAGCAGGTAAGAACACAGACCCACGCCTTCCCAGCCCAGATACATCAGCAGCAGGTTATCGGCCAGGACCAGAACCACCATGCTGGCGATAAACAGGTTGGTGTAGGCGAAGAAGCGGGAGTAACCCTCTTCACCGCGCATATACCAGGAGGCGAACATGTGGATCAGGAAGCCGACGCCGGTGACCACGGAGAGCATGGTCAGCGAGAGACCATCCAGCACCAGGTTGAAACCGATGTTGAAATCACCGACTGACATCCAGGTCCACAGCGGCACGCTGAAAGGCTGACGCCCGTTGTTAAAGAAGTCGATACCCGCATACGCTGTCACCAGCGCGGCCAGGCCAACAGAGCCCATGCCGACGGTTGCAGACAGATTCTCAGACCAGCGGCCGCGAGAAAACGCCAGCAGCACGAAGCCAATCAGCGGAAAAATAATGGTTAAGGCAAGCATGTTCATCCACGCAACTCACTTACTGAATCGATGTTCAGATTCTGGCGGCGACGATGGAGCTGCAGCAACAGCGCCAGGCCAATACTCGCTTCGGCAGCCGCAAGGCTGATGGCGAGAATGTACATCACCTGACCATCGGTCTGGCCCCAGTAGCTTCCGGCGACCACGAAGGCCAGCGCGGAGGCGTTAATCATGATTTCCAGCCCGATCAGCATAAACAGCAGATTGCGGCGGATAACCAGACCAGTCAGACCCAGAACGAATAAAATCGCAGCGAGGATCAGTCCATGTGTTAAGGGGATCATGCGCGCTCCTCCGTTTTTCTTTTCGCGCGGTCGTCAGTGCGGTTGCTCAGCACCTCGCCAGCACGCTCTTCGCGGCCAACGTGGAAGGCCACAACCAGACCTGCCAGCAGCAGCATGGAGGCCAGTTCAACCGCCAGAACGTATGGGCCAAAGAGCGTAATACCGACCTCTTTAGCGCCGATCGGCGTGCCGTCGATGCCCTGATCGTTAACACCCAGAATGGCGTACACGATCACCACCAGCATGATGGCCGACAAAATTGCCGGGCCGATCCACACCTGCGGTTTTAACCACTGACGTTCCTGCTCGATTTCAGAGCCGCCCAGGTTCAGCATCATCACGACGAACACGAACAGCACCATGATGGCCCCGGCGTAGACGATGATTTCCAGCGCACCGGCGAAGTGCGCGCCCAGTGCGAAGAACACCCCGGAAATGGCAAGCAGCGAGATGATTAAGTACAGCAGCGCATGCACCGGATTGGTGTGCGTAATCACTCGCAGCGTAGCCAGGATGGCGATAAGGCCACAGATATAAAAAGCGAATTCCATTGCCCTCTCCTTACGGTAACAGGCTCTTGACGTCGATAGGCTTGGCTTCGTTCTCTGCTTCGCCCTTATCTTTGCCGTCGATTGCCATACCCGCCATCCGGTAGAAGTTATATTCCGGGTATTTGCCCGGACCGGAAATCAGCAGATCCTCTTTCTCGTACACCAGGTCCTGACGCTTGTACTCACCCAGCTCGAAGTCTGGAGTCAGCTGAATCGCCGTGGTTGGGCACGCTTCTTCACACAGACCGCAGAAAATGCAGCGTGAGAAGTTGATGCGGAAGAACTCAGGGTACCAGCGGCCGTCTACCGTCTCGGCTTTCTGCAGAGAGATACAGCCAACCGGACACGCAACCGCACACAGGTTACAGGCAACGCAGCGCTCGGAACCGTCCGGGTCGCGCGTCAGCACGATACGACCACGGTAGCGCGGCGGCAGATATACCGGCTCTTCCGGGTACATCCGGGTTTCGCGTTTGGCAAACGCGTGCAGGCCGATCATCCAGATACTGCGTACCTGGGTCCCGAAGCCTACCAGTAATTCTTTTAAGGTCATGGTCTATAGCCCCTTATGGCTGCTGCCAGAGAATGACAGCGGCCGTTACCAACAAGTTGACGAGCGTCAGCGGCAGGCACACTTTCCAGCCGAAGGACATTACCTGGTCATAACGCGGACGCGGTAACGCTGCGCGAATCAAAATGAACATCATCATGAAGAACGCGGTTTTCAGCGCGAACCAGATGAACGGCGGTAAGAACGGGCCATGCCAGCCACCGAAGAACAGCGTTACCATCAACGCGGAAATGGTGACGATACCGATGTACTCGCCCACGAAGAACAGACCGAATTTCATACCGGAATATTCGATGTGGTAACCGTCGGCCAGTTCCTGTTCGGCTTCTGGCTGGTCAAACGGGTGACGGTGACACACCGCCACGCCCGCGATAGCAAAGGTAATAAACCCAAAGAACTGCGGAATCACGTTCCAGATCTCGGCCTGGTTGTTGACGATGTCGGTCATGTTAAATGAACCGGCCTGCGCCACCACGCCCATCAGGGAGAGACCCAGGAACACTTCGTAGCTCAGCGTCTGCGCGGACGCACGCATCGCACCCAGCAGCGAGTATTTGTTGTTACTGGACCAGCCTGCGAACAGGACCGCGTAAACCGCGAGACCTGCCATCATCAGGAAGAACAGAATGCCGATGTTCAGGTCAGCGACCACCCAGGTCGGGCTGACCGGAACGATAGCAAACGCCAGCAGCAGCGAGGTGAAGGCGATCATCGGTGCCAGAGTAAAGATCACGCGATCCGAGAAGCGCGGGATCCAGTCCTCTTTAAAGAACATCTTGATCATGTCCGCGACCAGCTGGAGTGAACCACCCCAGCCCACGCGGTTCGGTCCGTAACGGTTCTGGAACAGACCGAGCAGACGACGTTCACCAAAGCTCATGAACGCGCCGCAGGTGACCACCACCAGCAGGATAACAATCGCTTTCAGAATGCTCAGCAGGATGTCGATAAGATCCGGCGTTAACCAACTCATGCTTTTGCCTCCTGCAGATTATCAAGACGCGCACCCGCCAGAACCGGCGCGATGCCAGGCATACCCATCGGCAGACCGACCTGCCCTGCTGTCAGACTTTCAGAAATAATCAGCGGCAGGCTGATGGTCTGGCCGTCATAGCTAAAGGCGATGTTCGCGCCCGCGTTAACGCCAAGCTTCGCGGCGTCCGCCGGGTTGAGCTTGATGTACGGCTGCGGCATGCGGGTCTGGAAGACCGGTGAACGCTGGGACAGCTCGTCGCTACCGAACAGGTGGTAGTACGGGGCAATACGCCAGCTACCGTCCTGCGCCTGGAAGCTCGCCGGTACGGTGGTGAAGAAGTCCAGACCGGTTTCGGAGGCTTCAATCAGACGCACGCCCGGATCGCCGTGGCGCAGGGAGCCGCCCACTTCAGCCTGGAACTTGTTCCATGCCTGCGGGGAGTTCCAGCCCGGTGCCCATGCGAACGGGATTTGCGAACGCGGCGCAGACGGCTGGTTGTTCCCTTCCATAGAGAAGGCGAACATGGTGTCTTTATCCTGCGGCTGGCGCGGTTCGTGCACGCTGATGTTGGCGCGCATTGCGGTACGGCCGCTGTAACGGTGCGGTTCACGCGCCAGTTTCTGGCCGCGAATGCGGAAGCTCGCTTCAGGCGCGGCATCTTTAATGCCTGCCAGCTGAGGCAGTTTTTCCACCACCGCGTCGATAACGTGGTCGAGCTGCGTCCAGTCCACTTCACGGCTCTGCACGGTGCTGTGCAGGGAGTGCAGCCAGCGCCAGCTTTCCAGCATCACGGTGTTGCTGTCGTAGTAAGACGGGTCATAAACCTGGAAGAAACGCTGTGCGCGGCCTTCGTTGTTGATAACGGTACCGTCGCTTTCTGCGAAGCTTGCCGCAGAGAGCACCAGGTGCGCTTTGTCCATAATCGCGGTGCGCTGATGGTCAATCACCATCACCAGCGGCGCTTTGGAGAGCGCGGCGTCTACGCGAGCGGCAGAAGCATGACGATGCAGGTCGTTTTCCAGCACCACCACGGCGTCAGCGGAACCGGATTCCAGTTCGCTCAACGCGGCTTCCAGCGAGCCGCCGCCGATCATGCCCAGACCAATGCTGTTCACCGCACGGGCAATCATGGTCACGCCAACGTCAGCACCGCGGCCTTTCAGAGCTTTGGCCACGTTGGCTGCTGCCTGAATGATCTCTGCGCTACCGGCGTTGGTACCGGAAATAATCAGCGGTTTCTTCGCACCGGCCAGGGCCTGAACAATCACGTCAACCTTGTTTTGCAGGTCGCGATCCAGCTCAACGGCCGGTGAGTTGTTGTCCAGCGCGTGGGCAATGGCAAAGCCAAGACGCGCCTGATCTTCAACCGGTGCGCAGTAGGTCCACGCCGCAATATCGTCCAGACGGGTATTGTCGACGTTGGTCACAAACAGAGGATGCTTCGCGCGCTGGCCGATGTTCAGGATTGCCGCAATCTGCCAGTCAGCCACTTTCTGCGCCGCTGCCATTTCACGTGCTTTCCCCTTCACCGCCTGACGAACCGCCAGAGCCGCGCGGGCGCCGGTCTGCGTCAGATCTTCGCCCAGCACCAGAACCGCATCATACGATTCGATTTCGCGCAGCGCAGGGGTATGAATACCGCCTTCGCGCAGCACTTTCAGTACCAGCTGCAGACGTTCCTGCTCGCCCTGAGCGATACCGGTGTAGAAGTTTTCCGCCCCGACCAGCTCGCGCAGCGCGAAGTTGCTTTCGATGCTGGCGCGCGGGGAACCGATACCGATCACTTTCTTCGACTGACGCAGAATATCTGCCGCACCCTGCATCGCCTGTTCAGCGTTCAGGGTGATGAAGTCGTCGCCACGGCGCTGAACCGGCTGACGCGGACGGTCTTTCAGGTTCACATAGCCATAGCCGAAACGACCGCGGTCGCACAGGAAGTAATGGTTTACGGTACCGTTGTAACGGTTTTCGATACGACGCAGTTCGCCGTAGCGCTCACCCGGGCTGGTGTTACAGCCCAGCGAACACTGCTGGCAGATGCTTGGCGCAAACTGCATGTCCCACTTACGGTTGTAACGCTCGGAGTGGGTTTTATCGGTGAATACGCCGGTCGGACAGATTTCCACCAGGTTACCGGAGAATTCGCTCTCAAGCGTACCGTCTTCCGGACGACCGAAGTAGACGTTGTCATGTGCGCCATACACGCCCAGATCCTGACCGTCTGCGTAATCTTTGTAGTAACGCACGCAGCGGTAGCAGGCGATGCAGCGGTTCATTTCGTGAGAGATGAACGGCCCCAGGTCCTGGTTACGGTGAGTACGCTTGGTAAAGCGATAGCGACGGAAGCTGTGACCGGTCATCACGGTCATATCCTGAAGGTGGCAGTTACCGCCCTCTTCACAGACCGGGCAGTCGTGCGGGTGGTTGGTCATCAACCATTCCACAACGCTTTCACGGAACTGTTTCGCTTCTTCGTCATCAATCGAAATAAAGGTGCCTTCGGTGGCTGGCGTCATACAGGACATCACCAGGCGACCACGCGTGTCTTCCGCGTTTTGATATTGCTTCACCGCACACTGGCGGCAAGCACCGACGCTGCCCAGCGCCGGATGCCAGCAAAAGTACGGAATATCGAGGCCAAGAGACAGACAAGCTTCCAGCAGGTTGTCCGCCCCGTTGACTTCGTATTCTTTGCCGTCTACATGAATCGTAGCCATTAGCATGCTTCCAGTTGGCTCGGTCGAAACCGAGCGTTAATCAAAATTCTTGTCGTTACCAGCGCGCTTTAAGCAGGTTCGGCTGAATCCCATTAATCGCATGGGTATTGCTGAACGGCTGCTTGATGCCTGCTTCGAACTCGTCGCGGAAATATTTGATCGCGCTCTGCAGAGGTTCGACGGCACCCGGTGCGTGGGCACAGAAGGTTTTACCCGGGCCTAAGAATCGACACAGTTGCTCAAGCGTTTCGATATCGCCAGGCTGGCCTTCGCCACGTTCGATTGCACGCAGGATCTTCACGCTCCACGGCAGACCGTCACGGCACGGTGTACACCAGCCGCAGGACTCACGGGCGAAGAACTCTTCCAGGTTACGCACCAGCGAGACCATGCCGATCTCATGGTCGACGGCCATCGCCAGCGCCGTACCCAGACGGCTGCCTGCTTTACCAATGCTTTCGAATTCCATCGGCAGGTCAAGGTGGGCTTCGGTCAGGAAGTCTGTCCCTGCCCCACCCGGCTGCCAGGCTTTGAATTTCAGGCCATCGCGCATGCCGCCGGCGTAGTCTTCAAGAATTTCGCGTGCGGTGGTACCGAACGGCAGTTCCCAGACGCCAGGATTTTTTACGCGGCCGGAGAAGCCCATCAGCTTGGTACCGGCATCTTTGCTTGAGGAGATGCCCTGATACCACTCCACGCCGTTCGCGAGGATAGCCGGAACGTTGCACAGGGTCTCGACGTTGTTGACGCAGGTCGGTTTACCCCACACGCCGGAGCTTGCCGGGAACGGTGGCTTGGAACGCGGGTTCGCACGGCGACCTTCCAGGGAGTTAATCAGCGCGGTCTCTTCACCGCAGATGTAACGCCCGGCACCGGTGTGCACGAACAGTTCGAAGTCAAACCCGGTGCCGAGAATGTTTTTGCCCAGCAGTCCCGCTTCGGTGGCTTCGGCAATCGCGCGACGCAGGTTTTCTGCCGCTTCGATGTACTCACCGCGCAGGAAGATGTAGCCACGGTACGCTTTCAGCGCGAACGCGGAGATCAGCATGCCTTCCACCAGCAGGTGCGGCAGCTGCTCCATCAGCAGGCGGTCTTTATAGGTACCCGGCTCCATTTCATCGGCGTTACACAGCAGGTAACGGATGTTCATGGATTCGTCTTTTGGCATCAGGCTCCACTTCAGACCGGTGGAGAAGCCCGCACCACCGCGGCCTTTCAGGCCAGACTCTTTTACCGCGTTAACGATGTCGTCCGGCGCCATGCCGCCAAGGGCTTTACGCGCACCGGCATAGCCGTTTTTGCTCTGATATTCGTCGAGCCATACCGGCTGTTTGTCATCACGCAGACGCCAGGTCAGTGGATGCGTCTCAGCAGTACGAATTACAGTTTTCATTTGTACTGCTCCAGCAGGTCAGGAATCGCTTCCGGCGTCAGATGGCTGTGAGTGTCCTCATCAATCATCATGGTCGGCCCCTTGTCGCAGTTACCCAGGCAGCAGGTTGGCAGCAGAGTAAAGCGCCCATCGAACGTGGTCTGGCCCGGCTTGATATTGAGCTTCTTCTCAATCGCAGCCTGAATGCCCTGATAACCGGTGATGTGGCAGACCACGCTGTCACAGTAGCGGATCACATGGCGGCCTACCGGCTGACGGAAGATCTGGCTGTAGAACGTGGCTACGCCTTCTACGTCACTTGCCGGAATACCCAGCACTTTCGCGATCGCATAGATCGCCCCGTCCGGCACCCAACCACGCTGTTTCTGTACGATTTTCAGCGCTTCAATGGACGCCGCACGCGGGTCTTCGTAGTGGTGCATCTCGTGCTCAATGGCGGCACGTTCTGCTTCACTCAGCTCAAAAGCCTCGGTTTGTGGTTGTTGATTCTCGTGCATAATTAGCGGTCCACATCTGACATAACAAAATCGATACTACCCAGATACACAATCAGGTCGGAGACCAGACTGCCGCGGATGGCGGACGGGATCTGCTGCAGGTGCGCAAAGCTCGGCGTACGCACGCGAGTACGGTAGCTCATGGTGCTGCCGTCACTGGTCAGGTAGTAACTGTTAATACCCTTGGTCGCTTCAATCATCTGGAAGGATTCTTGCGCCGGCATGACCGGACCCCAGGAAACCTGCAGGAAGTGGGTGATCAGGGTTTCGATATGTTGCAGCGTGCGCTCTTTCGGTGGCGGCGTGGTCAGCGGGTGATCCGCCTTGAACGGGCCTTCCGGCATGTTGTTGAGGCACTGCTCAAGGATGCGCAGACTCTGGCGCAGCTCTTCCACTTTCAGCATCACGCGGGTGTAGCAGTCGGAAACGCCGCCGCCCACCGGGACTTCAAAGTCGAAGTTCTCGTAGCCAGAGTAAGGACGGGCTTTACGCACGTCGAAATCAATACCGGTCGCGCGCAGGCCAGCACCTGTTGTCCCCCACTCCAGCGCTTCTTTCGCGCCGTAGGCAGCAACGCCCTGGGAACGGCCTTTCAGAATGGTGTTACGCAGCGCGGCTTTCTCGTAAGAGGCCAGTCGTTTCGGCATCCAGTCGAGGAATTCACGCAGCAGACGGTCCCAGCCGCGCGGCAGATCGTGTGCCACACCGCCGATACGGAACCAGGCCGGGTGCATACGGAAACCGGTAATGGCTTCTACCAGATCGTAGATTTTCTGACGATCGGTAAAGGCGAAGAAGACCGGGGTCATTGCGCCGACGTCCTGAATGAACGTGGAGATGTACAGCAGGTGGCTGTTGATACGGAACAGTTCTGACAGCATGACGCGAATCACGTTAACGCGATCCGGCACGGTAATGCCTGCCAGTTTCTCAACGGCCAGCACGTATGGCATTTCGTTGACGCAGCCGCCGAGGTACTCGATACGGTCAGTATACGGAATGTAGCTGTGCCAGGACTGACGCTCGCCCATCTTCTCAGCACCACGGTGGTGGTAGCCGATGTCTGGCACGCAGTCGACAATCTCTTCGCCGTCGAGCTGAAGAATAATACGGAAAGCACCGTGCGCAGACGGGTGGTTCGGACCGAGGTTGAGGAACATGAAGTCCTCGTTGTCGGTACCGCGCTTCATGCCCCAGTCTTCCGGTTTGAAGGTCAGCGCCTCCATCTCCAGATCCTGCTTGGCTTTGGTCAGCTCAAACGGATCGAATTCGGTAGCACGTGCCGGGTAGTCTTTACGCAGCGGGTGGCCGGTCCAGGTCTGCGGCATCATGATGCGCGTCAGGTGTGGATGGCCGTCGAAGGTCATCCCGAACATTTCCCATGTCTCACGCTCGTACCAGTTGGCGTTCGGGAAAAGTTTGGTGATCGTCGGCAAATGCATGTCGTTTTCAGACAATGCCACCTTGAGCATGATATCCGTATTACGGTCTATTGAGATCAGGTGGTAGAAAACGGAAAAATCCGCAGCAGGGAGACCCTGGCGGTGCGTTCTGAGACGTTCATCCATGCCGTGTAAGTCAAACAGCATGACGTATGGTTTTGGCAATTTCTTGAGGAAATCGACAACTTCCAGCAATTGTTCACGCTTCACCCAAACAACGGGTACCCCGGTGCGGGTAGCCTGAACAGTAAAGGCATCCGGCCCAAAACGGTTGCGCAGTTCGCCAATGACTGGGTCATCCAGATGATCCCGGGTCTGCCAGGCGGCTTCTTGCGCGGTTAAGTCGGTCATATTGTTCACCATTGCAAATGGTCCGTGGTGACTGTTGAGCCTGGCTTCGCGCTATTTGAGTAGTGATATGCGAAGGTGTTCTCCAGGCCTACAGGCGCAAATTAAATTTCGTCAGGCGTACGCAGATTGGTGACGGCAATACGTTCACCACGTTTACGCTCGCGCTCAGACTGCATGTTCGCGCGATACACACCCTGATCGCCAACGACCCACGACAGTGGGCGACGTTCTTTACCGATGGACTCCTGCAGCAGCATCAGCGCCTGCATGTAGGCTTCCGGACGAGGCGGACAACCCGGGATGTACACATCCACTGGGATAAATTTATCTACGCCCTGTACGACGGAATAGATGTCGTACATACCGCCAGAGTTAGCACATGCGCCCATGGAGATAACCCATTTTGGCTCCAGCATCTGGTCATAAAGACGCTGAATAACAGGTGCCATCTTGGTAAAGCAGGTACCGGCCACCACCATCAGGTCAGCCTGACGTGGGGAAGCACGCAGTACCTCTGCCCCAAAACGCGCAACGTCATGCACCGCAGTGAATGACGTCACCATTTCAACGTAGCAGCAAGAAAGGCCAAAGTTGTAAGGCCAGATGGAGTTCTTACGACCCCAGTTGACCATATCGTGCATGGCATGTTCGAGTTTGCCCATGTACACGCTTTTATTGACTTCTTGCTCCAGGGGGTCGGTTACGATCTCCTGTTTTTGCAGGGGGTAACGGTCATTCTCACCGTTAGGATCTATGCGGGTGAGCGTATAATCCATCTTATTGCCTCGCTGTTACTGCTGACGATTAGAGATACTGTTTTCCGGGTTGATGTGTTCACGACGTGAACGCGCAGGCGTCCAGTCAAGCGCGCCAATACGCACCAGATAAACCAGACCGGCCAGTAACACTAAAATGAAAATTGCGGCCTCGACAAAGCCCACCCAACCACTTTCGCGAATGGAGGTAGACCACGCGAAGAGGTAAAGCGCTTCCACGTCGAAGATGACGAAGAACATGGCTACCAGGTAGAACTTGGCAGACAGGCGTAAGCGAGCGGTACCTACTGAATCAATACCTGATTCGAAAGGTGTGTTTTTGTGCCTTGCACGGGCGCGACCGCCCAGGAACCAGCCGCCGACTAACATCAGGCAGCACAGGCCAATGGCTACAATAAGAAAGATTGCGAATGCCCAGTGATGAGCGATGACTTCTGTGGATGTTGACATACTCATTGCTTACTCATCAAAAGTGATACCAACGACACTGCTCTTGCTGGCAGATGGGCATCACATCGATTCATGGGGAGGAACAAATAACCTTACACTAACTGTCAGAAATGAGACGTAGACAGCAAAATGATGGGGTTTTTTACTCCTTTCTATAACCTATTGTCAACTTTAACAAAGGTTTCTTCACATTAAATTACATCGAGCGATTCTCATTAACATTTGGTGCCCTTTAACCCTGGTGGGTACATGACTTTCCGTCAAATGTATGTTGTTGAATCGTGTCCGTTTCGGAAGTAAAAAAAATAACCCTCCTATTTTGACAGGATTTGCCAACGATTCCTCCCCCCAAATAGGAGTATTTTCTTGATCTGCGACACGCTTTTGTTAATTCAACCTGGAAAACGGCAACATATTTCCTGTTTTTTTAACATAGGGGGGATATGGATGAAGTTAGAACGGAAAACGGATGAGTTTTAATCAAAAGCATTTAGCTTATTGATAAATAGAGGGTATCCCGGAAATCCACGCGGCATACGCGGGTATTATTGCTAAAAAAAAGCCACTGCATGTGAAAATCACACGAGTGGCTTTTTTTTACACTTACATTTTGTTACCAGAATTTTGAGCGGGCGATCACTCAAAATCCCCCTCAACGATCAGGGAATTATCCCCCCCTTCGGAGGTAACGCGCTCGAACTGCCACGGGTTATGGTAGTTTTCCATCGCCTCGAACACCACCTTTGCCAGCTCGTTATGGCTGGACGAATTGTGGCAGAGCAGATATTCCGTATCCGGCAGCGCAGGCAGGCCATCAGATTTTCCCAGAACGCGCAGATCGGGGCTCATCATTTCTACCGGGCGGGCGGTGACACCCAGACCGGCTTTCACGGCGGCACGCACCGCTGGCAGCGTCGACGCCACATACGCCAGACGCCACGGAATATTGGCCTCATTCAGCGCCGTCAGCACCATATCGCGGAACGGGCTCGGGTCATCCAGTAACACCAGCGGCACCGGCTCGCCTTTTTGCAGCACGTATTCGGCCGCGCAATACCAGTGCGTAGGTGATGTACGCAGCGTCAGGCAATCAAACTGCCCGGGACGATGCGTGGTGACCACCAGGTCGACTTTATTCTCATTTAACATCTCAACCATAAAAGCATTACGCTTTACGCTAACGTCCAGCGCAAGCTTCGGATAAACCGAACTGATGCGATTGAGAAGAAACGGCAATATAGTATCCGCCGACTCATCAGATGCACCTAACGTTAGCACGCCCTGAAGGTTGCTAAACATTAATGACATACATGCTTCATCATTAAAGCGAAGAATTTTCCTGGCATAACCCAGAAGCTGAATACCGTGTTCCGTTAAGAGCTTATTACGCCCGTGACGGGCAAATAGCTCTTTACCAACCAGTTGCTCCAGCCGCTGCATTTGCTGGCTGACGGCGGACTGAGTTCGGCAAACGGCGGCAGCAGCTGCTGCAAAAGTGTTGAGATCGGCGACCGCAACAAACGTTCTCAGCAGATCGAGGTCGAGATTCATTATCGGACGATTTGCATTTATCATATCTATTCACTTTCAGGTTGCTCGTGCGGAGCTGCCCGGGTTGAAGCTGTGTGTGTACAGTTAAGCAATTCCCTCTGAAGATTTTCCCTCGCATCCCGGCCCGGCAGACTGCCTGACAGATAGTTATTGTGCTGCTTTATATCAACAGTCAGAAAGCACGTTTCATGACGTTATTTTTATTCTCTTAAACGTTCAGGATATTTAGATGTTCGCAGGTTTATGTAAATTACATTAAAGGTATAACACCTTTTCTGCCATCTGTATCGCAGCGCTGTCAACGTAGCAGGAGATGTGCGACACATTCCAGCCAGAGATAACTCTAACAATAACAATCAATTAATTCAGAAAACCAGTGTCAGATATACAAAAAACGTGCATCTGTCCTCTGCTTTCCTTGAAGACATCTTAACCCAAATCCACTTTATTTATAAGTCTTATTGCAATATTAAGGATTAAAGAAGAATGTTAAGCTTCTAAACTAATTTTATTAAAATTAACTAAAGTTGCATTTTATAGGTTAATAATAAATAAATTTTAATTTAGATTAAGACTATTCATTAATGGCACTTAACATTAATTTCACATGAGTAACTTTTATCCACAGTATGCTATTACAGAAACAGGCATCAAGCATTCAGGTTTTACGAAAAGTCACTCAGGGTGATTGCCACCTCTGTCCAGCTTACCACTTATTTTTAACAGCACATTATACAGTATTTTGGCAAATGGATAGCACATTTAACCTAACCTCTCGCTAAGCGCGCAACTTTAAGACAGTGAAAAAGCGTACGCGCAGCGAAAAAGATTCATCAATAATTTTCTCCGGGCACAAAATCTTCTCCTGCACACCCTTCAAAACGAAGCGAGGGGGGAGTACATTATTCCGTGCTGACTTCCACGGCAGGGAGCGGCAATAATAGCGAAAAGGTTAAAGGTTCATGTCCCCTATCGAAAAATCCAGCAAGCTAGATAACGTCTGTTATGACATCCGCGGCCCGGTTCTGAAAGAGGCAAAACGCCTTGAAGAAGAAGGCAACAAGGTACTGAAACTCAACATTGGTAACCCTGCGCCATTTGGTTTTGAAGCGCCGGATGAAATTCTGGTTGATGTGATCCGCAACCTTCCGACTGCACAAGGCTATTGCGATTCAAAAGGACTTTACTCCGCACGTAAAGCCATTATGCAGCACTACCAGGCACGCGGTATGCGTGATGTTACCGTTGAAGATATCTATATCGGCAACGGCGTCTCCGAACTGATTGTGCAGGCAATGCAGGCCCTGCTGAACAGCGGGGACGAAATGCTGGTACCCGCGCCGGACTATCCGCTGTGGACGGCTGCCGTATCACTGTCCAGCGGTAAAGCAGTGCATTATCTGTGCGACGAATCCTCTGACTGGTTCCCGGACCTGGATGATATACGCGCAAAAATTACGCCCCGCACGCGCGGTATCGTCATTATTAACCCCAACAACCCGACGGGCGCGGTTTACTCAAAAGAGCTGCTGATGGAGATCGTCGAGCTGGCCCGCCAGCACAACCTGATCATCTTTGCAGACGAAATTTACGACAAGATCCTTTACGACGCGGCGCAGCACCATTCCATCGCCGCGCTGGCCCCGGACCTGCTGACCGTCACCTTTAACGGCCTGTCCAAAACCTACCGCGTGGCCGGTTTCCGCCAGGGCTGGATGGTGTTAAACGGTCCTAAAAAACACGCCAAAGGCTATATTGAAGGGCTGGAGATGCTGGCCTCCATGCGTTTATGCGCCAACGTGCCGGCGCAGCACGCGATCCAGACCGCGCTCGGCGGCTATCAGAGCATTAGCGAGTTTATCGTGCCCGGTGGACGCCTGTACGAACAGCGTAACCGCGCGTGGGAGCTGATCAACGATATCCCGGGCGTCTCCTGCGTGAAGCCGAACGGGGCGCTCTATATGTTCCCGAAAATTGACGCAAAGCGCTTCAATATCCACGACGACCAGAAAATGGTGCTCGATTTCCTGCTGCAGGAAAAAGTGCTGCTGGTCCAGGGCACGGCGTTTAACTGGCCGTGGCCGGATCACGTGCGTATCGTGACGCTGCCGCGCGAAGATGACCTGGAAATGGCCATCAGCCGTTTCGGCCGCTTCCTCTCAGGATACCATCAGTAACGTTGCCTTTCTGCCGGGTGGCGCTGCGCTTACCCGGCCTACAAAATCCGCAAATTTGCATCTTGCCTCCCCTCCCCGCACAATGAACGCCTGTCGCAGTGAAGACAAAAGGTAACCTATGAGTCAGAGTCATTTCTTTGCCCACCTCTCCCGCCTGAAACTCATCAACCGCTGGCCGCTGATGCGCAATGTCCGTACGGAAAATGTGTCAGAGCACAGTCTGCAGGTTGCGATGGTCGCTCACGCGCTGGCCGCGATTAAAAATCGCAAATTCAACGGTCAGGTTAATGCGGAACGCATTGCCCTGCTGGCGATGTACCACGATGCGTCAGAAGTGCTGACCGGCGACCTGCCTACGCCGGTGAAATATTTCAATTCGCAGATTGCGCAGGAATATAAGGCCATTGAGAAAATTGCCCAGCAGAAGCTGATTGAGATGGTGCCCGAAGAGCTTCGTGATATTTTCGAGCCGCTTATCAACGAGCATCAGTACACGGAAGAGGAGAAGTCGCTGGTCAAACAGGCCGACGCGCTGTGTGCCTATCTGAAGTGTCTCGAAGAGTTGTCCGCAGGGAATAACGAATTCTTGCTGGCGAAAACGCGCCTGGAAAAAACGCTGGAATCCCGCCGCAGCGAAGAGATGGATTACTTTATGCAGGTGTTTGTACCGAGCTTCCATTTATCGCTGGATGAGATCAGCCAGGACTCTCCCCTCTGATTTTCGCCCAGCGGCGCTGCGCTTGCAGGGCCTACGGGCTTGTAGGCCGGGTAAGGCGCAGCCGCCACCCGGCAAAATGCTCAGAACGGAAACAGGACCGGTATCAATACCACGCACACCACCATCACCAGCACGGTGAACGGCACGCCCAGCTTCACGAAATCGCTGAATCGATAGTTCCCCGGTCCCAGCACCAGCGTGTTTACCGGTGAAGAGACCGGCGTCATAAACGCCGCGGAAGCGGCCATCGCCACCATCATCGCAAACGGATACGGCGATACGCCCATGGACTTCGCCATCGCCAGGGCGATAGGTGCCATCAGTACCGCCGTCGCGGTGTTCGAGATAAACAGGCCGATGGTGGCGCACATGATAAACAGGCAGACCATCATCATGTACGGCCCATACCCGCCGCCCACGTCCATTAAGCCTTTAACGATCAGGTCTACCCCGCCGGTTTTTTGCAGCGCCAGGGCGAAGGGCATCATCCCGACAATGAGAATGATGCTCGGCCAGTGAATGGCCTTATAGGCGCTTTCGGCGTCAATGCAGCGGAATTTACCCATCAACAGGCAGGCGATGATTGCCGCTACCGGATTGGGGATCTCATCGGTCAGCATCAGCGCCACCATCAATACCAGGCAAAAAATCGCATGGGGCGCCTGGCTGTGGGCCGGGGAGGCGTCGCTCTCCTCAACGGGCATGTTGAGCACCACAAAATCACGCCCTTTTTGCCCGAGCTGGCTAATCAGCTTCCAGTTACCGACGACGAGAAAAATATCGCCCAGCAGGATCGGCTCATCCACCACCGCCCCTTCCATCGCTACGCCATCGCGCTTCAGCCCCACGACGTTCAGGCCATAGCGGGTACGGAACCCCATCTCCCGCACGGTTTTACCCAGCAGTTCCGACTCCGGGATCAGCGACACCTCGGCCATGCCGACATCCAGCGCCTGATCGGAGAAATACTCCCCGCGCAGCACCATCGGTTCCAGCAGCTGTTCGCTGCAGAACTCGCGCAGGTCCACATCCGCGGTGGACATATCAATCAGCAGGACGTCACGCGCGCGGAATTCCGACACCCCGTTGACGTTGACGATCACCCGGCGAAACCGTCGCCAGCGCTCTACGCCGATCACATTCGCGCCATAGCGCTCACGCAGCTTCAGGTCATCAAGCCGCTGCCCCACCATCGGCGAGCCGGGCCGGATCGCCAGACGGCGCGCGCGCCCGGTAAGGCGGTACTCCTTAATCAGATCGCGGAAGGTGCGTCGCTTCCATCCTTCTTTATTTTTGTCCTGTTTTTCACCTTTCAGGGCAAAACGGGTCAGCAGCATGTAGACCACGCCCATGACCAGAATGACCAGCCCAAGCGGGGTGACGCTGAAAAAGCTAAAGCCCTCAAATCCTTCCCGGATCAGTTCGCTGTTGACCACCAGGTTCGGCGGCGTGGCCACCAGCGTCATCATCCCGCTGATAAGCCCGGCAAAGCTCAGGGGCATCATCAGGCGCGACGGCGAGCTCTGCATCCGCATGGAAACACTCAACACCACCGGGATAAAGATGGCGACCACGCCCGTGGAGCTCATAAACGCCCCCAGTCCGGCGACGGTCACCATCAGGTAGATCAGCATCTTGGTTTCGCTGCTGCCCGCCACTTTTACCAGCCACGCCCCCATAATGGTCGCTACGCCGGTACGCACCAGACCATCCCCGATGATAAACAGGGCGGCAATCAGGATAACGTTGGGATCGCTAAATCCGGAGAAGGCTTCCGGCAGCGTCAGCGTTCCGCTGAGCACGAATGCGACGATGACAAACAGGGCGACGGCGTCCATGCGTACCTTGCCCGTGGCAAAAAGAATGATGGCGATTAAAAGCAGGCTCAGGACCCAAATCAGTTCACCGTTCACAACCTATCCTTGTCAGTGGAAGATGAGGAATTTTGCCATAAAAAAGCCCCAGCAATGTGGGGCCATATCATGGGATTACATTTTTAGCGAGACGGTTACAACTCCGTCAGAGGCTTTTGAAACAGACAGTGCCGTCAGTGAATCCAGCACCAGGTCTGCCTCGTCCAGGCGGGGAGATTCCGCCGGAACGTTAACGGCGATGACGTGGCTTCCTGCGTTCAGCCCGGCCAGTACGCCAGCCGCCGCATCTTCCACCACCACGCACTCTGCGGGGTCCAGGCCCAGCAGTTCAGCGCCCAGTAAAAATGCGTCAGGCTCCGGTTTACCCCGCTTCACGCGCTCCGCCGTGATAAACACGTCCGGCGTTGGCAACCCTGCAGCCTTGTGCCGGGCGTGGGCCACCGGCACGGAACCGGAGGTGACGATAGCCCACGGAATCTGCGCCTCGTTCAGATGCTCAAGCAGTTCGCGCGCGCCCGGTAACGCGGTGATGCCGTCCGTATCGGTGGCTTCAATGTGTTCCAGGTACTTGAACTCCGCCTGAATGTCCTCCTCAGAGCGTCCGGCCAGGAAGTGCCGTAGCGAGGTAATGGCCTGTTTGCCATGGATAAAATTCAGCACGTCCTGATGGTCGATGCCATGTCTGTCAGCCCAATGGCACCAGGAACGTTCCACAACCGGCAGCGAGTCCACCAGCGTACCGTCCAGATCAAACAGAAAACCTCTACACTGCACACGCACCTCCGTCAGGCATTAATGATTTGTTGAATTTCGTTGCTGCTTAAATGGTACTGACGCGGGCAGGCGTGCCACGCGCTCAGCATACGCTGATATTTATCCCACATCGGGGTCTGCGCGTTGAAGCCGTGGGTGCCCGCGTCAAAGTGGGTATAACGTCCTTCCGTATTCACCATGAAGCGCACATAGCTGAGATAACGCGCTTCCGTTGCGGCATCAAAACCTAAGAAGGTCACGCGGCGCTCGTCAATGGACTGCTGATCTTTGAGATTCGTCCAGGACACATGCAGGGCGTGATACATCTCCATAATGTCGATCACGATGCGACAGGTTTCTTCTTTCAGCTCGCCAAACTCGCGGTCCAGTTCGCGCATTTGTAGACCAAAGCCGCGTTCGACGATGGTTTGCAGGCGGCTGTAGCGCGCAGCGTTATCGGGATCAAGCATAGTCATCATCTTGTACTGGTTAGACAAAATCAGACGTTGGGCATGGGTCATTTCCATCTTTCGACTCCTGTAGCGCATTGCACTTAAAAAAAAGACACGGTAACTGATTGTTACTGTGCCCTCTTTTCTTGGTCGTTTCGATGATCAATCACAAGTCATCGAGGAATGTTTTATCCAGTTGCTTAAATGCACGCTTTAACGTGTCCGCCAGCGCCTGGTAATCCGGCTTGCCTTCCACCGGGGCGAGCGCCTGCCCGGCCTCTTCCAGTTTACCGCGCACTTCATAAAACCAGTGTAAAATAGAAGGGGGAAGTGGCGTGATGGACCGTTTACCTAACCACCACAGGCCCTGCATTGGCAGGCTTAATGCGAAGAGCGCCGTGGCAACGGCAGGACCAAGCTGTCCACCCAACGCAATCTGCCAGCACAGCGTAAAGATAGCGACAGGCGGCATAAAGCGAATCGCATAGCGCGTGGCGCGGATGGTGCGATTCTCAATAAACATCGGCGCAAGGCGCTTTTCCATCGGCCACGTCTTTGCGTAATGCTGTCCCCGACGAAACAGGCTAAAGAAATTAACGGACGGGTTCTCTGGTGTCGACATGGCTGTACCTCAACTTCACATATAAAAATTAAAATTTTCGTGCAAAACCACAACAAGCTATGACAACGTTCAAAATATTTTGTCATCACTACCCCGTATCGGGTATCCTGTGCCAGCCTGATAGGGCCTTAGACGAGAATCATTAGCTCGTCAAATTATTGCATATTATGCCATTGGCTGAAAATTGTGCAAAATGGCATAAAATCATAGTTATTTCTTCCATCATGCCACAATGTTCGTTTGGCATGATGTTAATCATAAATGTCCGGGTCATCATGCGTTACGCTGTTAGACTCACTGACGTTTTTTTAGCCACGTATCAATAATAGGTACTTCCATGTCGAGTAAGTTAGTACTGGTTCTGAACTGCGGTAGCTCCTCACTGAAATTCGCCATCATCGATGCGCTCAACGGTGACGAATACCTCTCTGGTTTGGCCGAATGTTTCCATCTGCCTGAAGCGCGTATCAAGTGGAAGATGGACGGCAGCAAACAAGAAGCGGCTTTAGGTGCAGGCGCCGCTCACAGTGAAGCGCTGAACTTTATCGTTAACACTATTCTGGCACAAAAACCAGAACTGTCTGCTCAGCTGACTGCGATTGGTCACCGTATCGTCCACGGCGGCGAAAAATACACCAGCTCCGTGGTGATCGACGACTCTGTGATCCAGGGCATCAAAGACTCAGCCTCTTTCGCACCGCTGCACAACCCGGCTCACCTGATCGGTATCGCTGAAGCGCTGAAATCCTTCCCGAATCTGAAAGACAAAAACGTGGCCGTATTCGACACCGCGTTCCATCAGACCATGCCGGAAGAGTCTTACCTCTATGCCCTGCCATACAGCCTGTACAAAGAGCACGGCGTACGTCGTTACGGCGCGCACGGCACCAGCCACTTCTATGTGACTCAGGAAGCGGCAAAAGTGCTGAACAAGCCGGTTGAAGAACTGAACATCATCACCTGCCACCTGGGCAACGGTGGTTCTGTTTCTGCTATCCGCAACGGTAAATGTGTTGATACGTCCATGGGTCTGACCCCGCTGGAAGGTCTGGTGATGGGTACCCGTTCCGGTGACATCGACCCGGCGATCATCTTCCACCTGCACGACACCTTGGGCATGAGCGTTGACCAGATCAACAAAATGCTGACCAAAGAGTCTGGCCTGCTGGGTCTGACCGAAGTCACCAGCGACTGCCGTTACGTTGAAGACAACTACGCAGAGAAAGAAGACGCTAAACGTGCAATGGACGTTTACTGCCACCGTCTGGCGAAATACATCGGCTCTTACACTGCGCTGATGGAAGGCCGTCTGGACGCGGTTATCTTCACCGGTGGTATCGGTGAGAACGCGGCAATGGTTCGTGAACTGTCCCTGGGCAAACTGGGCGTTCTGGGCTTCGACGTTGATCACGAGCGTAACCTGGCTGCCCGCTTCGGCAAGTCTGGCTTCATCAACAAAGAAGGCACCCGCCCTGCTCTCGTTATCCCAACTAACGAAGAACTGGTCATCGCGCAAGACGCGCACCGCCTGACTGCCTGATTCCACACCGCCAGCAATGCTGGCGGTGCTGTTTTGTAACCCGCCCGATTTGGGCGGTAACGAAAGAGGATAAACCGTGTCCCGTACTATTATGCTGATCCCTACCGGAACCAGCGTCGGCCTGACCAGCGTCAGCCTTGGCGTTATCCGTGCTATGGAACGCAAAGGCGTTCGTCTGAGCGTCTTTAAGCCAATCGCCCAGCCACGTGCCGGTGGCGATGCACCAGACCAGACCACCACCATCGTTCGCAAGAACTCCAATCTGCCGGCGGCTGAACCGCTGAAGATGAGCCACGTTGAGTCTCTGCTCTCCAGCAACCAGAAAGACGTGCTGATGGAAGAGATCATCGCCAACTACCATGCTAACGCGCAAGACGCGGAAGTGGTGCTGGTTGAAGGTCTGGTTCCAACCCGCAAACACCAGTTTGCCCAGTCTCTGAACTTCGAAATCGCGAAAACCCTGAACGCAGAGATCGTTTTCGTGATGTCTCAGGGCACTGACACCCCGGAACAGCTGAACGAGCGTATCGAACTGACGCGCAGCAGCTTCGGCGGCGCGAAAAATACCAACATCACCGGCGTGATCGTCAACAAGCTGAACGCGCCAGTGGATGAGCAGGGCCGTACTCGCCCTGACCTGTCCGAGATCTTCGACGACTCGTCCAAAGCGAAAGTCATCAAAGTTGACCCGGCTAAGCTGCAGGAGTCGAGCCCGCTTCCGGTTCTGGGCGCGGTGCCATGGAGCTTCGATCTGATTGCCACCCGTGCAATCGACATGGCGCGTCACCTGAACGCGACCGTGATTAACGAAGGCGACATTAACACCCGTCGCGTGAAGTCCGTGACCTTCTGTGCGCGTAGCATTCCGCACATGCTGGAACACTTCCGCGCAGGTTCCCTGCTGGTGACCTCCGCAGACCGTCCTGACGTACTGGTTGCAGCCTGCCTGGCCGCAATGAACGGCGTGGAAATCGGTGCGATCCTGCTGACCGGTGCCTACGAGATGGACCCACGCGTCAGCAAGCTGTGCGAACGCGCGTTCGCTACCGGCCTGCCGGTCTTCATGGTGAACACCAACACCTGGCAGACCTCCCTGAGCCTGCAGAGCTTCAACCTGGAAGTGCCGGTTGATGACCACGAGCGTATCGAGAAAGTTCAGGAATACGTTGCGGGCTACATCAACGCAGACTGGATCGAATCCCTGACCGCGACCTCCGAGCGCAGCCGCCGTCTGTCTCCGCCAGCCTTCCGTTACCAGCTGACCGAGCTGGCGCGTAAAGCGGGCAAACGCGTTGTTCTGCCAGAAGGCGACGAACCACGTACCGTTAAAGCGGCGGCTATCTGTGCAGAGCGCGGCATCGCGACCTGCGTGCTGCTGGGTAACCCGGATGAGATCAACCGCGTAGCGGCCTCTCAGGGCGTTGAGCTGGGCGCTGGCATCGAAATCGTTGACCCGGAAGTGGTTCGCGAAAGCTACGTTGCCCGTCTGGTTGAGCTGCGTAAGAGCAAGGGCATGACCGAAGCCGTTGCGCGTGAGCAGTTGGAAGACAACGTGGTGCTGGGCACGCTGATGCTGGAGCAGGACGAAGTTGACGGTCTGGTTTCCGGTGCGGTTCACACCACGGCGAACACCATCCGTCCACCGCTGCAACTGATCAAAACCGCGCCAGGCAGCTCTCTGGTGTCTTCCGTGTTCTTCATGCTGCTGCCTGAACAGGTTTACGTTTACGGCGACTGCGCGATCAACCCGGATCCAACCGCAGAGCAGCTGGCAGAGATCGCTATCCAGTCCGCAGACTCCGCGACCGCTTTCGGTATCGAGCCACGCGTGGCGATGCTCTCCTACTCCACCGGCACATCTGGTGCAGGTAGCGACGTAGAGAAAGTGCGTGAAGCGACCCGTATTGCGCAGGAAAAACGCCCTGATCTGATGATCGACGGCCCGCTGCAGTACGATGCTGCAGTCATGGCTGACGTTGCAAAATCCAAAGCGCCGAACTCTCCGGTTGCAGGTCGCGCTACCGTGTTCATCTTCCCGGATCTGAACACCGGTAACACCACCTACAAAGCGGTACAGCGTTCTGCCGACCTGATCTCCATCGGGCCAATGCTGCAGGGCATGCGCAAACCTGTGAACGACCTGTCTCGTGGCGCACTGGTAGACGATATCGTTTACACCATCGCGCTGACAGCGATCCAGTCTTCGCAGCAGCAATAATGTATTGCCGGATGGCGCTTCGCTTATCCGGCCTACAAAACCGTAGGCCCGGTAAGCGCTAGCGCCACCGGGCAACAAAAAGGCGACCACTTAACCGGTCGCCTTTTTTATTTACAGCAGCTCTCTCGCCGCCGATACAATCTCATGTGCCGTCAGGCCATACTTTTTTTGCAGGAAATCCTGCGTTCCCACCTGGCCGTAACGCTCCTTGACCCCGACCCGCCGCATCGGCACCGGACAGGTTTCCACCAGCACTTCCGCTACCGCCGACCCCAGCCCGTTGTGAATGCTGTGGTTTTCACAGGTCACGATGCGCCCGGTTTTCTCGGCGTAGTTTTTCACCAGCATCCGGTCGATGGGCTTCAGGGTAAACATGTCGATGACCGCCGCGCTGACGCCCTCCTGCTCAAGCTGCCGCGCCGCCTCAAGGGCTTCTGCAACCATGATGCCGTTGGCAATCAGCGTAATATCGCTCCCCTCGCGCAGCACGTTACCTTTTCCAATGGTGAAGGTGGAGCCCGGCGCATACACGCTCGGCGCCTGCTTACGAATGGTCCGCACCCAGTAGAAGCCGTCGAGATCGATAAGCTGGCGCAGCACGTCCTCGAACATCACCGCGTCTGTGACCTCCAGCACCACCGAATGCGCCAGACCGCGCACGATGCCCATATCTTCGAACGACATGTGCGTCCCGCCGTTGTGGCAGGCCGTCACGCCCGCGTCTGAGGCAATCACCTTCACGTTGTTGCGCTGATAGTCCAGGGACATAAACAGCTGGTCAAAGCAGCGGCGGCTGGCAAAGGCGGTGAAGGTGTGAACGAACGGCTTGCGGCCGGTAAGCGACAGCCCGGCTGCCGTGCCGATGACGTTAGCTTCCATAATGCCGCAGTTAATCACGTGCTGCGGATAATCGCGCGCCACGCCGTCCATCGCCATCGAGCTCATCAGGTCGGCTTCAAGCGCAATGATGTCGCTTCCGGCCTCAATCTGCTTTGCCACGAAGCCCGCGTAAACTTTACGCATCTCAACGGCGTCTTTCTGTCCTGCCGGTGCAACCTTAATCATGTGAAGCCTCCAGTTGGCGAATCGTCTCATTGAGGGCCGCTTTGCTCTCCGCGGTCAATCGCAGGTGGTGCGAGTTGCTGAGCTGTTCCAGGTACGGCACCCCCTGCCCCTTAATGCTATCGAGGATGACGACTAACGGACGCGCATCGGCAGTCGGGACCCGCGACGTCACCGCCAGCAGCGCCGGAATGTCGTCCCCCTTGACCGTCACCACGTCAAAGCCAAAGGCGCGGAATTTGCCCTCGAGGTCGAACGCGCAGATGATCTCATCCAGCTCGCCGTCGAGCTGCTGTTTGTTCCAGTCGACAAACACCGTCAGGTTGTTCAGGCGATGGTGGGCAATAAACTGGAACGCTTCCCAGCACTGACCTTCGTTCAGCTCGCCGTCGCCGACGATGCAGAAGACCCGATTCGGCCGCCCTGCCAGCCTGTGCGACAGCGCCATGCCGCCGGCGATGGAAATCCCCTGTCCCAGCGAACCGGTGGTAGCATCTACGCCGCGCGTTTTCAGACGGTCCGGGTGGCTCGGCAGGCGCGTCCCGTTTTGGTTGAGCGTGCTCAGCTCTTCTATCGGGAAGTAGCCCTTGATCGCCAGGGTGCTGTAGAGCGCGGGGCCCGCATGGCCTTTTGACAGCACAAAATAGTCTCGCTCCGGCCAGTCCGGGTCCGCCGGGTCGATTTTCATCACCGCGCCGTACAGCACGGCCAGGGTTTCAACCACCGACATGCTGCCCCCGTAGTGCCCAAAGCCCAGCTGCGTCAGGGATTTCAGCGTCTCAAGACGGATCTGACGCGCGAGTTCGGTTATCTCTTTCTCATTCATGATTTGGCTCCGGTGTTTTCCTGCGCGTTACCGCCCGCAGGTTTGTTTTTCGCGAAGACGTTGTACGCCACCAGCAGCGCGAACAGCGCCACGACCAGCCCGGTGATGGCCAGCGGCGACAGGAAGCGCGCCAGGTTGCCGAGCACAATCCCAACCGCGCCGAAGTCGGCGTCAGAGAAGGTGGTGTTGGCAAAGCCAATGGCGCCCAGTACCGGCAGCAGCAGGACCGGCAGGAAGGTAATCAGCAGGCCGTTGGCAAAGGCGCCAATCATCGCCCCGCGACGTCCGCCGGTGGCGTTACCGAACACGCCCGCGGTTGCGCCGGTGAAGAAGTGCGGCACCACGCCCGGGAGGATCAGCACCCAGCTAAACTGACCGCAGATGAACAACCCCACAATCCCGCCGAGGAAGCTGAACAGGAAGCCAATCAGCACCGCGTTAGGTGCATAGGGATACACCACCGGGCAGTCCAGCGCAGGACGCGCGTTCGGCACCAGTTTTTCCGAGAAGCCGGTAAAAGCCGGGACGATTTCCGCCAGAATCAGGCGTACGCCCTGAAGGATGATGAACACGCCCGCCGCGAAAGTGATAGCCATGATGATGGCGTACACGAGGTAGTTCTGACCGGCGCTGAAGGTGGCCTCGACGTACTCGCGTCCGGCGCTCACCGCCATGATCAGGTAGATAATCATCATGGTCAGGGAGATGGAGATCGAAGAATCGCGCAGGAAGCTCAGGTTCTTCGGCAGGTTCATCTCTTCGGTGGAGCGGGAGCTTTTGCCGACCTTGCTGCCAATCCAGCCGGACAGCACGTAGCCCAGCGTGCCGAAGTGGCCGAAGGCAATCTCATCGTTGCCGGTAATGCGCTTCATGTAGCGCTGCGCAATCGCCGGGAAGAAAGCCATGATCAGGCCGAGGATCAGCGACCCGGTAAAGACCAGCCCTACGCCTTCAAAGCCCGCCACCGTCAGGATCACGCCAATCATGCACGCCATATAAAACGTATGGTGTCCTGTCAGGAAGATATACTTCAGGCGGGTAAAGCGGGCGACGATAATATTCGCCACCATCCCGAAGGCCATAATCAACGCGGTCGCTGCACCGTATTTTTCGAGCGCAATGGACACAATGGCTTCATTATTTGGAATAATGCCCTGAATAGTAAAAGCGTGTTCAAACATGCCGCCTAACGGATTTAATGATCCCACCAGCACCGTGGCGCCGCCGCCCAGCACAATAAAGCCGAGAATGGTTTTAATCGTCCCTTTCACCACGTCCGAAAACGTTTTTTTCTGCGCAACCAGACCAATAAGCGCAATTAAGCCGACCAGCACCGAAGGGACTTTTAAAATATCAACAACGAAATTCAGCGTTTCAAGGATAAACATATCCACCTCGCCTTATCAGGGTTATTGTCTTTCGAACCAGGCGCGCAGCTGCGCTTCAAGTTCGTTGATGTCGATTATGTTGTTGATCACCACCAGCTGGCTCTCCGGCACGCTGGCGCTGGCCGCAATGTCTTTTGCCATCACGAACAGATCGGCCGCGCCCGGCGTCGCCGAGGAGAGATCGGAGTGTTCAACCTCAGCCTCAATCTCCAGCTTTTTGAGCACCTTTTTAATATTCATTTCGACCATAAAACTGCTGCCCAGGCCAGAACCGCAAATAGCCATGATTTTCATTGTTGTCCCCTTATTTTGAGTAGAGTACGCCCCATCACGCTGACGCGTAATGTAGTGAAAAACCGGATTACAGAATTAAATCAGAAGCGGTTAATAATTGTTTTAATTTCCTCCAGGGTATTCGCCTGATGCAGTTTCTCCATCTCCTCGTCGCTGGAAAATAATTCTGCGAGTGCGGATATCATTTCGATATGGCTATGTTTGTCCGGTGCCGCAAGCATGATAATCACATCGACAGGGTCAAACTCACCGGCACCAAACGAGACGCCCTGTTTTAGTTTTAATAACGACAACCCCAGTCCTTTGGCGCCTTCCTCCGGCCGCGCATGCGGCATCGCCAGCCCTGGTGCCAGCACATAATAAGGTCCTAACGCGTGGTGCTGCTTGATGATGGCCGTGACGTAGTCAGGCTCAATCACCTGCAAATCCAGCAGCGGCTTCGCGCACAGCTTCAGCGCCTGCGGCCAGTCTTTCACGCTCTCCTGCAGCGTGATGGTTGTATCATATATCCATTTTTTGAGCACTTTTCACTCCCGCCACACGTTTAAGATGAGCAAACTTTATTCAACGCATCGCGGATTGACTGCGATCGCGATCACAAAGATAGCGCTACCAATCGTTAACATGCAGAAATGTGATAGCGCTATCAAATTGCAATCACGTTACTAAATCACAGCAAAAAAAGGGATTTAAGGCGTATACTGCCTGTCACGTGAAACGAAGGAAAAAAAGAACGCGTCTGGTCAGCAGGAAGGTGTATGTCTCTAACCCGAAAACGGCGCAGTACTGGTAAAGTGACACTCGCCGATGTCGCACAGCTTGCCGGTGTGGGCACGATGACCGTGTCCCGTGCGCTTCGCACACCCGAACAGGTTTCCGATAAACTACGAGAAAAAATAGAAGCCGCGGTACAAGAGTTAGGCTATATGCCCAATCTTGCAGCCAGTGCCCTTGCCTCGGCCTCGTCATGGACAATAGCCATGGTGGTGCCCAACCTCTCCGAAGCCGGCTGCTCGGAGATGTTCGCCGGGCTACAGCAGGTGCTGCAGCCTGCCGGATATCAGATCATGCTGGCAGAATCCCAGCATCGTCTTGAGCAGGAGGAGAAGTTGCTGGAGACGCTGCTGGCGTCAAATATCGCCGCAGCGATTTTGCTCAGCGTTGAACATACCGACACCGTTCGCCACTGGCTGAAAAACGCCTCGATTCCGGTGATGGAGATGGGCGCCATGCGCGCCGATCCGATTGATATGAACATCGGGATTGATAACGTGGCGGCCATGTTTGAGCTCACGGAAATGGTGATTAAGCGCGGCTATCAAAACATTGGCCTGCTGTGCGCCAACCAGGAGCAGTGGATTTTCCAGCAGCATCTGCAGGGCTGGTATAAAGCCATGCTTCGCCACCATATGTCGCCTAACCGGGTCATTAACGCGGCGATGCCGCCGAGCTTCTCGACCGGCGCGGCGCAGCTGCCCGAATTCCTGCTGGCGTGGCCTGAGCTGGATGCGCTGGTGTGCGTCTCTGACGAGCTGGCCTGCGGCGCGCTGTACGAGTGCCAGCGCAGGCGAATCAAAGTGCCGGACGATCTGGCAGTGGTAGGGTTTGGTGATAGCGACGTGAGCCGCGTCTGTCAGCCGCCGCTGACGACCATGGCGGTGCCGCATCGTAAGATTGGCATCGAAGCCGGGAAAGCGCTACTGGAGCGCCTGAATGGCGGAGACTGGCGCGATCAAAAGCCCATCGCGTCCAGCCTGTGTCTGAGAGAGAGCTGCTGACGCTTACTCAGCCTCTTCCTCTTTTTCTGATTTGCTCGATTCGTTTTTGGCGTTGCGGGTCATCCACAGCGCCAGCGCTTTTAACGAATCCGGCGTGAACTCGTCGCAGCGCGCGGTGATCTCTTCCGGCGTCATCCAGCTGACTTCACTCACTTCTTCTTCCTGCAGGGCGAACGGGCCGTGGGAGACGCAGCTAAACAGTCCGCCCCAGACGCGGCAGTTCTCGTCTTCGAAATAGAACTGACCGTGCTCGGCAAACGGCACGCCGGCGATGCCTAACTCCTCTTCCGCTTCACGACGCGCAGAATCCAGCAGCACTTCATCCGCCTGGACGACGCCGCCTGCAGTGGCATCCAGCATACCCGGGAGAAAATCTTTGGTGTCCGTGCGGCGCTGAACCAGAATTTTACCCATACCGTCATGCACAACGATATATGTCGCACGGTGGCGCAGGCGCTCCGCACGCATTTGCTCGCGGCTGGCCTGCGCGATCACTTCATTCTCTTCGTTGACAATGTCAACCCACTCTGTACTTGCCAAATGACTCTGCTCCACCATCGGGAAACCTTCTTTTCTAAGCGCTCTTTCGGCGCGTTTGCAGTTGAGGTGTAACTTACGGATTAATCGCTACCTGCGCAATAACTTGCTGATCATTAAGTGCGATAACGCTCAGGGTATTTCCTTCCAGCATGCCGTAGCTCGCAGGATACCCGCCTTTTGGGATGCTGACCGAGCCCGGATTAAAGTGATAAATCTCACCGCGTTTTTCCGCAACCGGAATATGAGTATGACCGTAAACCAGGACATCGCCAGCCGCGAGCGCCGGGAGATTATCCGGGCTGAAAAGATGCCCGTGGGTCAGGAACAGACGGTGTTGTTCGAGCAGCACCTGCTGCCACGGCGCGGTAATGGGAAAATGCAGCAGCATCTGGTCCACTTCGCTGTCACAGTTGCCGCGAACGGCGATGATGCGCGAGGCATACGGGTTGAGTTTTTCCGCGACCTGCGCAGGGTCATAGCCTTCCGGCAGCGCGTTGCGTGGGCCGTGATTCAACACGTCACCCAGAATAATCAGCCACTGCGCACCGCTTTTCTCAAACAGAGAAAGGACACGCTCGGTCGCGGGCAGCGATCCATGGATATCCGACGCAAACATCAGTTTCATCAGTCACTCCTCGGGAAAACAGACTGCCCCCATCATACCTGAAGCGTCAGGGCTTATCAGCCCGCGCGCTTAGCCGAGAGTGCCACATAGCGCTGCACGGAGGCACGCTGCCACTGGAACGCGGCATAATCCACCAGCAGCTGCGGCACCTCATCACCGTTGAGGATCAGGCGGTTTAGCATCAACGCCAGATCGGCATCCGCAATGCACCACTCGCCGAACAGGTTTGGGTTGCCATGGGCGAGCAGTAAGGAGGCGGTTTCAATCAGCTTCTGCGCGCTTTCCTGGCCTTCTGCGCTGAGGGCGGGCTTTTTCACCCCGGCAAACACGACGTCCGTGGAGCGTTCCACGCGAATCGGCACCAGATCGCTGCGCAGCCACGCCTGGATCTGCCGCGCCCGGGCGCGCTTTTGCAGATCGTGAGGATAGATACGCTCCCACTCCGGGGGGGCGAACCGATCTTCCAGATACTCATCGATCGCCGACGATTCGCTCAGAGCAAATCCATCAATCTCCAGCACCGGCACGCGTCGGGTCAGATCGTAGCCCTGCCACTGCGGCTTGAGATGTTCACCGCCGTCGAGATCAACGGTCTTCAGGGTAAAAGCGAGTCCTTTTTCGGCCAGCGCAACGTAAACGCTCATGACATAGGGAGAAAAGAAGTTCGCATCGGACCACAACGTGATGACGGGCTGGTTCATAACATCCTCATAGGCTGATCGGTTTTGACTCAACATATAATCTCTTTGCCTCGCTGTCACTTGATGAAAACTCACGATTTACAACAACCACCTATACTCATTTGTCATGGCACCACTATTCGCATGGACAGGAGTTGAGAATGATCGACCTTTATTATGCCCCTACCCCCAACGGCCATAAGATCACCCTCTTTCTTGAAGAAGCCGAGCTGGATTACAGAATCATTCGCGTGGATATCAGCAAAGGCGAGCAGTTCAGCCCTCTCTTTCTGGCTATCTCGCCGAATAATAAAATCCCGGCCATCATTGATAACCAGCCGGCGGACGGGGGCAGACCGTTGAGCCTGTTTGAATCCGGTGAAATTTTGCTCTACCTGGCGGAGAAAACCGGCAAGCTGCTGAGCGGCGAACTGCGCGAGCGCCACCATACGCTGCAATGGCTTTTCTGGCAGGCAAGCGGGCTGGGCCCCATGCTGGGACAAAATCATCATTTTACCGCTTACGCCCCGCAACCCATTCCTTATGCGATAGAGCGCTATCAGGTTGAGACGCAGCGGCTCTACGACGTTCTGAACCGTCGGCTGGAGAAAACGCCGTGGCTCGGCGGCGATCATTACAGTATTGCCGACATCGCCTGCTGGCCGTGGGTGAATACGCATGAAAAACACCGAATTGACCTGGCCGCTTACCCGGCGGTGAACAACTGGTTTGAGCGCATCCGGACCCGCCCGGCGACCGAGCGAGCGATGCAAAAAATCCAGCAAATTTAACCCGGTATGAGGCTGGGTGCCTGTGAGGCTCTCATGTATTATGGGCAGGAAATACTGACACGGAGAAGACCTGCAATGTCACAGCCAGACGCCATTATTCGTATAAAAAATTTACGCCTGCGTACCTTCATCGGTATCAAAGAGGAAGAGATCGCCAACCGTCAGGATATTGTTATTAACGTGGTGATTCACTACCCCGCAGACAAAGCGCGCGCCAGCGAAGACATCAATGACGCCCTGAACTACCGCACAATCACCAAGAACATTATCCAGTTTGTAGAGAATAACCGTTTCTCTCTGTTGGAAAAATTAACTCAGGATGTGCTCGATATCGCACGCGAACATCACTGGGTCACTTATGCTGAAGTTGAGATCGATAAACTTCACGCCCTGCGTTACGCCGACTCCGTCTCTATGACGTTAAGCTGGAAACGCCAGGCGTAAACCTGGAGGTTGTATGAAGATTTTGCTGACCGGCGGTACTGGCCTGATTGGTCGTCACCTCATTGCGCGTCTGCAGGCCTTGCACCACGACATCACCGTGCTCTCGCGCAGCCCGGAAAAAGCGCGTCAGGTGCTGGGGGCAGGTGTTGATATCTGGAAAAATCTGGCCGAGCAGCAAAATCTGGACGGTTTCGACGCCGTTATTAACCTCGCGGGAGAACCCATCGCCGATAAGCGCTGGACGGAAGAGCAAAAACAGCTGTTATGCAGCAGCCGGTGGAACATTACCGAAAAGCTGGTCGAGCTGATCCGCAACAGCCATACGCCGCCTGCCGTGCTGATTTCGGGTTCCGCAGTAGGCTATTACGGCGATCTCGGCGAGGTGGTGGTGACCGAGGAAGAGCCTCCCCATAACGAGTTCACCCATAAGCTCTGCGCCCAGTGGGAGCGTATCGCCTGCGCGGCGCAGAGCGATCGGACCCGCGTCTGCCTGCTGCGGACCGGTGTCGTCCTCGCGCCGAAAGGCGGCATTCTGGCGAAGATGCTTCCCCCTTTCAGGCTAGGACTCGGTGGCCCCATCGGCAATGGCCGTCAGTATATGGCGTGGATCCATATCGACGATATGGTCAACGGGATTCTCTGGCTGCTGGATAACGATCTGCGCGGGCCGTTTAACATGGTTGCGCCGTATCCGGTGCGAAATGAACAGTTTGCCCACGCGCTGGGACATGCCCTGCACCGCCCGGCGATATTGCGCGTGCCTGCGACGGCGATTCGGCTGCTGATGGGTGAAGCGTCTGTTCTGGTACTGGGCGGACAGAGAGCGCTGCCAAAACGGCTGGAAGCGGCCGGGTTTGCGTTCCGCTGGTATGAATTAGAAGAGGCACTGGGGGATGTGGTGCGGTGAATATGGTACAGTGACAGGCCATGTTCCGAAGAAATGGCGTAACAATGGCAACCATCACCACTCCCCGGCTTTACCTCACCCCTTTTGAACCCACTGACTGGGCCTTCTTCCGCTCGCTGCGTGAAGATCGCCGCATCATGCGCTATATGGCCGCCATCGCCCCGGAAAAAGAGACCCGACGCGTGTTTGCCGCGCGACTCGCTGCTGCTCATGTGTTTGTCATTCGCGCCCGGGATGATGATACGCCGCTGGGCGATATCGGCCTGCAAATCAGCGCTGAGAATCGTGAAGAGGCCGACATCGGCTATACGGTTGTGCCTGCCGCGCAGGGGAAAGGTATCGCCAGCGAAGCGCTGCGCGCGGTGTGTGATTACGCCTTTAACCAGACCGGCGTGAAGGCGATTAATGCGTACGTACTGGCGGACAACGGCGGGTCAGTGCGGGTGCTGGAGAAAGCGGGATTTGTGCGCACTCAGGTACTGGAAAAAGCGTATGAGATTGATGGCGTGCGCTATGACGACTGGGTGTACCGGCTGGAGTATAGTGCGGCCTGAATGCCGGGCGGCACTGCGTTTGCCCGGCCTACGGTTTTGTAGGCCCGGTAAGCGAAGCGCCACCGGGCGATTGGGCTGCACTGCGGTCTGATGCCCTCTTACTTCAGAGAGCCTTTAAGGAACTGCTGCAAACGCGGGCTTTGCGGGTTTGCCAGCACCTCGTCCGGGTGGCCCTGCTCTTCAATTTTCCCCTGATGCAGGAAAATCACGTGGTTCGAGACGTTACGGGCGAAGCCCATCTCGTGCGTCACCACCACCATCGTTTTGCCCTCTTCGGCCAGCTTCTGCATGATGCGCAGCACTTCGCCAACGAGTTCAGGGTCCAGCGCGGAGGTCGGTTCGTCGAACAGCAGCACCTCGGGCTCCATCGCCAGCGCGCGGGCGATAGAGACACGCTGCTGCTGACCGCCGGAGAGATGCACCGGGTATTTCATCTGCTGGCGTTCGTCAATGCCCACTTTCGCCAGGTATTTCACCGCGCGCTCGCGGGCTTCATGCTTGCTCAGGCCCAGCACCTGAACCGGTGCTTCCATCACGTTCTCCAGCACCGTCATGTGGCTCCAGAGGTTAAAGTGCTGGAATACCATCGTCAGGCGCGTACGCAGCAGGCGCAGCTGGTTCTTGTCTGCCACCTTCAGCTGACCGTCTTTGTCACGCACCAGGTTGATATTCTGCCCGCTCACCACAATTGAGCCTTCACTCGGCTTTTCGAGGAAGTTGATGCAGCGCAGGAAGGTACTTTTTCCCGAGCCGGATGAGCCGATGATACTGATCACGTCGCCCGCATTCGCCTGCAGCGACACCCCTTTCAGCACTTCATGTTCGCCGTAGCGTTTGTGCAAATCAATTACGTTTAATTTGTTCTCAGCCATCATCTTTCTCAGTGCGTCGAAGAAGGTTTTATATGCTGCAACCAGCGTTTTTCAGCCTTACGGAACAGGCTAATCAGAACATAAGAGATAATTAAATAGAGCACCGCCGCAATGCCAAACGCGGTAAACGGCTGATAGGTTGCGGAGTTAATATCGCGCGCTATTTTGAGCAGGTCCGGCACCGTCGCGGTAAAGGCGAGCGCAGTCGAGTGCAGCATCAAAATCACTTCGTTACTGTAGGCCGGTAACGCGATACGCAGGGCCGATGGCAGAATGATGCAGCGGTAGAGTTTCACCGACGAGAAGCCGTAGGCCCGGGCTGCTTCAATTTCACCGTAAGGAACAGAACGAATCGCCCCCGCGAAAATCTCCGTGGTGTAGGCGCAGGTGTTGAGCGTCAACGCCAGCACCGTACAGTTCAGACCGCTGCGGAAGAACGCATTCAGCATCTCAGTGCCTTTTACGATCTCAAGCGTGTACATCCCCGAATAGAACACCAGCAGCTGCACGTACAGCGGCGTACCGCGAAACACGTAGGTAAACAGCCAGATCGGGAACTGGATAAATTTATTGTTCGACACGCGGCCAATGGCGAGAAACACCGCCAGAATACCGCCCATTACCACGGAGGAGATCAGCAGCCAGAGCGTAATCGCCACGCCGGTAAAGCGGTAGCCATCTGTCCACAGCAGCGATTTCCAGTATTCCTGAATAATCTCAATCACAGGTCAGCCCTCTTCACACCCACGGAGTAGCGACGCTCCAGCAGAAGCAGCACACCATTGGAGACGGTCGTAAAGACCAGATAAATCACGCCACAGACCACCGCAAAATAGAACGGCTCCCAGGTGCTCTTACCCGCCAGCTGAGTCGCTTTCACGACGTCTTCCAGACCGAGCAGCGAGACCAGCGCTGTTGCTTTGAGGATAACCTGCCAGTTGTTCCCGATGCCCGGCAGCGCGTAGCGCATCATGGCCGGGAACATAATCCGACGAAACGTTTGTGATGAGGTAAAACCAAATGCGGTTGCCGCCTCAATGTGACCTTTCGGCACGGCCATGTAAGCACCGCGGAAGGTTTCAGTGAAGTAGGCGCCGTAGATAAAACCGAGGGTAATAATACCGGCCACCATCGGGTCGATATCAATTTGTCCCATGCCCATCGCGTCTGTTATGCCGTTAAGCGCAATCTGCAGACCGTAAAAAATCAGCAGCATCAGCACCAGATCGGGAACGCCGCGAATGAGCGTGGTGTAGCCTTCAAAGATTAGCGCCAGCGGTTTGTTAGCTGAAAGCTTCGCCCCTGCGCCTGCCAGACCTATCAGCACCGCCAGCACCACGGAGCTGATAGCCAGCTCAAGGGTGACAAGCGCGCCCTGTAAAATAACGCCAGAAAATCCGTACAGCATACCGCGAGCCCTGTCGTATCGTGAGTGGTGGAACCGTGTCTTTTCCCCTCCCGCCGTGGGAGGGGCCGCACGTTATATGACGGGGCGATTAGCCGCCGTAAACATTAAAATCAAAGTACTTTTTCGCCAGCTTGTCGTACGTGCCGTCTGCGCGCATTTCAGCGAACGCCTTGTTCAGCGCCTCACGCAGTTCGTTGTCTTCTTTGCGCAGGCCCATACCGGTGCCCACACCAAACAGCTTAACGTCCTTAATAGACGGGCCGCCAAACTTGTAATCTTTACCTACCGGCGTTTTCAGGAAGCCTTCGCTAGCCGCGACTTCATCCTGGAATGCGGCATCAATACGGCCTGCCGTCAGGTCAGCGTAGATATTTTCCTGGCCCTGATAGGAGACAATTTCAATCCCCTTCGGTGCCCAGTGCTCGTTGCCGTAGGTTTCCTGAGTGGTACCCTGCAGCACGCCCACGCGTTTGCCCTTCAACGACTCCAGCGTAGGCTGAATATCAGACGATTTCGCCACTACCAGACGTGAATCGGCCGCGTAGAGTTTGTCGGTGAAGGCAATCTCCTGCTGGCGTTTTTCAGTGATGGAGAGGGAGGACATGATTACGTCGATTTTTTTCGCTTTCAGGGATGGGATCAGCGCATCCAGCGGGTTCTCAACGTAGGTACACTGTGCTTTGATGCGTTTGCACAGCTCATTGGCCAGATCGATGTCAAAACCGACCAGTTCACCCTTTGAATTCTTCGATTCGAACGGCGCATAGGTAGGGTCGGTACCAATTCGAATTTTCTGCGGAATAGCTGCGAATGCCGCGGTGGCGCTGGAAAAGGCCAGTACCAGTGATAATGACAACACGAGTTTTTTCATATTTGTCCTCAACAAACTGTCTTCATACGGGATTTTTACGACGACGGGGTGGTGCTAATGTGCCATTAATCCCCTCAGTCAGGCAAAGATTAATGCCTTTCCAGCGGGAATTTTTGCATTATTAATGCGTAAGTATGCACACAGCGTTCCAATACAGTGCATCAAATGCACCGTATTGGGTCAACCGCTCCCGTAACGCACCTTTCCGGTGCGTCACCGCCAAGTGTTATTCACCGTATACGTTGAAGTCGAAGTATTTCTTCGCCAGTTTGTCGTAAGTACCGTCTTTACGCAGCTCTGCAAAGGCTTTGTCGAAGGCGGCTTTCAGCTCGGTATCATCCTTACGCAGGCCAATCCCGGTGCCATCGCCAAAGTACTTTTTGTCTTTCACCGACGGGCCTGCAAACGCGTAGTCTTTACCCGCAGGCTGCTTCAGGAAGCCTTCGCTCGCGGCGACTTCATCCTGGAATGCCGCATCCAGACGGCCTGCCGCCAGGTCAGAATAAATCAGATCCTGGTTCTGGTAAGCCACCACGTCTACTCCCTTCTCACGCCAGTTAGCATTGGCATAGCCTTCCTGAGTCGAACCCTGAAGCACGCCGACATGCTTGCCTTTCAGCGAGTCGATGGTGGGCTTAATCGGGGAGCCTTTAGGCGCAATCAGGCGAGAATCCGCGGCGTAGAGCTTGTCAGAGAAGGCAATCTCCTGCTGGCGTTTTTCAGTGATGGAAAGAGAAGAGATAATGGCGTCGATTTTCTTGGCTTTCAGCGACGGGATTAACGCGTCAAAGTCGCTGCCCACCCATGTGCATTTCACCGCAATGCGTTTGCACATTTCATTACCCAGATCGATATCAAACCCCACGAAATCGCCTTTCGCATCCTTGGAAGAGAATGGCGCGTAGGTTGCGTCTGTACCGATACGAACCGTCTGTGGAAGCGCTGCGTAGCTACCTGCTGCCGCACTTAACCCCACCAGCAAAGACAGAGCCAGAACCGTCTTCTTCATACATTTACCCTCAAGTACCGTGATTTTATTATGTATTGTGTTGTGTGTTGTGTTGCAGGCTTCATCTTGCAGGTCTTATGCCACATTGCCGTCTGGTTAAAACTTCGACGTTAAATATGTTAATAAAACGTTGCGATACTGCCTTAATGGTGAAAGATAGCAGGTCTGCCGAACGAACCGGAGAGAGAAAAAGGGAAAAAACGAATTAAATGTCGAGGATATGATCGCCGTTGCATAATTGCCCTGAAACAGGGCAACGTGTCTTTTCATGCACCGGCTATGTGCACAGATTCAGGCACCCTGCCAGCGGGTGAAGAGATCCTCGGGCAGGTCGATGTCGAACTGATCGAGTACGCGGTTAACGGTCTGGTTGATAATGTCGTCCAGCGTTTGCGGACGATGGTAGAACGCGGGCACCGGCGGCATGATCACAGCCCCCAGCTCAGCAGCCTGCGTCATTAAGCGCAGATGGCCCAGGTGCAGCGGCGTTTCCCGCACGCACAGCACCAGAGGACGCCGCTCCTTCAGCACCACATCCGCCGCACGCGTCACCAGGGTGTCGGTATAGCTGTTCACAATGCCGGAGAGCGTTTTGATTGAACAGGGCAGGATCACCATGCCGGCGGTTTTAAACGAGCCTGAGGAGATGCTGGCGGCGATATCACGGGCATCGTGAACGACATCCGCAAGCGCCTGAACATCACGCAGGGAGAGATCGGTTTCCAGAGAGAGGGTCTGCCGCGCCGCCTGGCTCATCACCAGATGGGTTTCGACGTCCGCCACGTTACGCAGAACCTGTAGCAAACGTACGCCGTAAATCGCACCGCTGGCACCGCTGAGCCCAACTATGAGTCGTTTCATGATTTTCGCCCTTACTGATTTCAGGGCAGACTGTGCAGGATTTTGCGGGGAGTTGCAAGTGAGGGCATACGCCCTCACCTGCCGGAACATCAACCTTCGTTGTGCATCTCTAAGCTTTCAAGATCGTTTTGCAGCTGAACGGCTTTGGCGTCGTCGTTGCGCAGCGAATCAAGATAGTCGAGGTACTGCTGGTCAACGTCTTTGGTCACGTAAATGCCGTTGAACACGGAGCATTCAAACTGCTGAATTTCCGGGTTCTCGGCACGCACCGCGTCGATGAGGTCGTTGAGATCCTGGAAAATCAGGCCGTCAGCGCCGATGATCTGGCGAATTTCATCCACTTCACGCCCGTGAGCGATCAGCTCGTTGGCGGTTGGCATATCAATACCATACACGTTCGGGAAGCGAATCTCCGGCGCAGCAGAGGCCAGGTAGACTTTCTTCGCACCCGCTTCGCGTGCCATCTCGATAATCTGCTCAGAGGTAGTACCGCGAACGATGGAGTCATCCACCAGCAGAACATTCTTGTCGCGGAATTCCGCGCGGTTAGCGTTCAGCTTGCGGCGCACGGACTTACGGCGCAGATGTTGCCCCGGCATGATGAAGGTGCGGCCAACGTAGCGGTTCTTCACGAAGCCCTGACGGTATGGCTTATCCAGAATGCGGGCGATCTCCAGCGCGATATCGCAGGAGGTTTCCGGGATAGGAATCACCACGTCGATGTCGAGATCGTCCCACTCGCGGGCAATCTTCTCGCCGAGCTTCGTGCCCATATTGACGCGCGCGCTGTAGACGGAAATCTTGTCGATGAAGGAGTCCGGACGGGCAAAGTAAACGTATTCAAACAGGCACGGGTTGCTGACCGGGTTGTCGGCACACTGGCGGGTAAACAGCTGGCCCTTCTCGGTGATATACACCGCTTCGCCCGGCGCAACGTCGCGCAGGAATTCGAAGCCCAGGGTATCCAGCGCCACGCTTTCAGAGGCAACCATATATTCGGTACGGCCATCGCCGAGGTCGCGCTTGCCGAGCACCAGCGGACGAATGCCGTTTGGATCGCGGAAGGCCACCATGCCGTGACCGATGATCATCGCCACGCAGGCGTACGCGCCGCGGATCTGACGGTTTGTCGCGGCAATCGCGGCAAAAATGTTGTCCGCTTCCAGCGGATAGTGACGGAAGTTATCCAGCTCGCTGGCGAACACGTTGAGCAGGATTTCAGAATCAGAGGTGGTGTTAATGTGGCGACGTTTCTCTTCGAACAGCTTTTTACGCAGCTCATGCGCGTTGGTCAGGTTGCCGTTATGGGCAAGGGTGATGCCATACGGTGAGTTGACGTAGAAAGGCTGTGCCTCAGAGGCGCTGGAACTGCCAGCGGTAGGATAACGAACGTGACCGATCCCCATATTACCTTGCAGACGCTGCATATGGCGGGCTTCAAACACATCGTTTACCAGGCCATTCGCCTTGCGTAAACGGAAGCAGTTGTTTGCATCAATGGTGATGATACCCGCAGCATCCTGCCCACGGTGCTGAAGCACCGTTAACGCGTCATAAATCGACTGGTTTACCGGCATGAAACCGGCGATACCGACAATACCGCACATTCGTCTTTTCCTCGTTAAGCCACATCTCAGGGTTTATGCCCTGGGCAAAAAACTCGACGAGCTTTGCAGATAGTCAAAGAACCATCTGATGATGAAGCTGAACTCTGGTATGAGCTGCGATTTCTGCCAGTCTTCACTTTTGGAGAACCCGGTAAAGGTATCCAGGAAGAACAGGATCGCGGCCACAATCAGCACGCCTCGCAACGCCCCGAAACAGATCCCGAGTACCCTGTCCGTTCCTGACAGACCGGTTTTCTCGACCAGCTGACCTATCACGTAATTGACGATAGCGCCAACAATCAGCGTCGCGATAAACAGCACCGCGATGGCGATTCCATTTCGGACCAGTTCATCTTCAAAGCCCGTGAACCAGACAGACAGGTAAGTGTAGTAATGACTGGCGACAAAGAAAGCACAACCCCAGGTCACCAGCGATAACGCTTCACGAACAAAGCCACGGATCAGGCTAACCAGACAGGAAAAACCAATCACCGCAATGATGGCGTAATCAATCCAGACCATATGTGTCCCACGATTAAACGCCCTGTCATCCAGTTCGGGGCGAATTCTAACAGAAAAAGAAAACGTTTGCGTAGGGATTTCCTTCCCGCGCGTAAATAAAAAAGGCGCTGAAAAAATGTTCAACGCCGTGGCTTATCGCCTCTCTCTTACAGGAGCAGGTCGTACTTAGTTCGCGCTGTAGCCCATCACCACACCGCTCAGGCCGGAGATCTGCTTCAGCTCACCCAGCGACCCTTTCAGTTTGTCTTTAGACGCTTCTGGCCCCACGAGGATACGGGTAATTTTACCCTGCACCGGCGTGGAAGGTGAAGTGTAAACACGATATCCCGCACTGCGCAGTTTACCCACCACCTCATTCACCTTGTCCGCATTTTTCAGCGCACCGAGCTGCACCACGTAGGCTTTGCCCGTTGGGGCAGCGGCGTCCTGCTGCGTCGGTTTTGCTGGCGGAGGCGTCTCTGACGCTGCGGCGAGCTGTTCTGCCGCTTTATCACGCTGCGGTTTCGGCTGCGGCTTCTCAACCGGCTTCGGTTTTTCAACCGGTTTAGGCTGCTCGACCGGCACAGGATCGATATCGCTGTTGCTCGTGGCCGCCAGGCGAGACGGATCGAGCGACGGTGCGGCGGCATCGCCCGCGCGCACCTCTTCCGCCGCCCCTTCCGGAGGCTGAGCAGGCAGCGCCTGCGTCGCCGCGGGCAGCATATCCGGCTCATCGCGGTCGCCCGGTTTCGGCACCAGCGGAATCGCGGCAAACTCATCCTGATAATGCTTTTTCTGCCCGTCGAGCAGCCCGGGAAGAATAATCACCCCGAGCGCGACCAGCACAATGGTTCCTGTTAAACGGTTCTGAAACTTACTCGCCACCGGTTCTCCCCGCGTCCATCACTTCCATGACATGTGCCACCGTGTGGAATGAACCACACACCAGCACGGTATCTTCTGGTTTAGCCTCCGCCATCGCGGCATGCCAGGCCTGCGCCACGCTACTGTAGATTGCGCCTTTGCCGAGATGTTCCATCAGCTGCTCAGCCGTCGCGCCGCGTGGCCCCTCCAGAGGAGCACAATACCAGCTATCGACCACACTCTCCATGCAGGCCAGCGTCCCGCCGATATCTTTATCATGAAGCATACCGATAACCGCCAGCACGCGCCCGGTTTTTGGTAGCGATTTGAGACGTCCCGCGAGATACGCCGCCGCGTGGGGGTTGTGCGCCACATCCAGAATCAGGCGCGGTGACTCGCTCACAATCTGGAAACGTCCTGGCAGAATCGCGTTTTGTATACCCTCGCGGATCGCCTGTTCGCTGACCATGAGACTGCTGGCGCGCAGTGCCGCCAGCGCGGTTGCCGCGTTTGGCTGCGGGACCTGCGGCAGCGGCAGGTTATCCAGCGCCCCCTGCGCGTCGCTAAAGCGCCAGCCGTTGTCCTGAACCTCATACTGCCAGTCAACGCCGCGGCGCAGCAGCTGTGCGCCCTTTTCGTTCGCCACGTCAGCAATGGTGTGCGGCATGTCCGGCTCGCCCACCACGGCAGGTTTATTTGCCCGGAAAATACCGGCCTTCTCGCGGCCAATGCTTTCACGATCGGGCCCCAGCCAGTCGATATGATCCAGCGCGATGCTGGTCACTACCGCCACGTCTGCATCGACGATATTGGTCGCATCAAGACGTCCGCCAAGACCAACCTCAAGGATCACCACGTCCAGCTGGGCCTGTTTGAACAGCCACAGGGCCGACAGAGTGCCGTATTCAAAATAGGTTAATGAGGTCTCTCCGCGCGCGGCTTCAATTTCCGCGAACGATGCCGTATGCGCCGACTCCGGCAGCTCGCGGTTCTGCACACGAACCCGCTCGGTGTAGCGTACCAGATGTGGCGAGCTGTACACGCCGACCCTGTAGCCCGCCGCCATCAGGACGGATTCCAGCGTGCGGCAGGTGGTACCTTTGCCGTTGGTGCCTGCGACGGTGAACACGAAAGGCGCCGGTTTCAGCACATCAAGACGCGCGGCAACCTGGCTTACGCGCTCAAGCCCCATATCGATGGTTTTACTGTGCAGGTTTTCCAGATAAGAAAGCCACGCGGCCAGGGGCGACGTGGCTTGGGGAATGCTTTTATTTTCCATAATGCCCGGTTGTCATTAACAGATTAGAAAGCAAAAGGGCAGCGCCAACAGGCCCTGCCCTTTTCAGTTATCAGGCCTCGGGTTCCTGATCCGGTACCACCACGCCTTCACGCGGCTCATCCGGGTTCGGCGCTGGCAGATTCATCAGCTTCGCCAGGATGCGCGCCAGTTTCAGGCGCATTTCCGGACGGCGGACGATCATGTCGATGGCGCCTTTCTCAATGAGGAACTCACTGCGCTGGAATCCCGGCGGCAGTTTTTCACGAACGGTCTGCTCGATAACGCGAGGACCCGCAAAGCCGATCAGCGCTTTTGGCTCAGCGACGTTCAGGTCGCCCAGCATCGCGAAGCTCGCGGAGACGCCGCCCATGGTTGGGTCGGTCAGCACGGAGATGTACGGCAGACCGCGCTCCTGCATCTTCGCCAGCGCTGCAGAGGTTTTAGCCATCTGCATCAGGGACATCAGGGCTTCCTGCATACGTGCTCCGCCGGAGGCAGAGAAGCAGATCAGCGGACAGTTGTCTTCCAGCGCCTGCTCAACGGCACGCACGAAGCGCGCACCGACCACGGAGCCCATTGAGCCACCCATAAAGGAGAACTCAAACGCAGCGGCAACAACCGGCATCCCATGCAGGGTGCCTTTCATGACGACCAGCGCGTCTTTCTCGCCGGTCTCTTTCTGTGCGGAGGCCAGACGATCTTTATATTTTTTGGAGTCGCGGAACTTCAGCACGTCTTTTGGCTCAAGCTCGCTGCCCAGTTCTACCAGAGAACCTTCGTCCAGCAGGCTATGCAGGCGGTTGCGCGCCGACATACGCATATGGTGGTCACACTTCGGACACACCTCAAGGTTGCGCTCCAGCTCTGCGCGATACAGAACCTGGCCGCAGCTATCACACTTCGTCCATACCCCTTCAGGAATGCTCGCTTTACGCGTTGGGGTAATGTTGCTTTTAATTCGTTCAATCCAGCTCATTGATAACCTTTCTGCCTGAACCTGGTCGTATGCCAGTTTTGCTATAAGAGGCGAATAATGCCATTTTTGCCTCCAACAGACCATGAATGTTGCACATTAAAACATAACAGCCCGAAACTTTGGATAAAAAAGTGGTCGAACCGCCAGCGTGCATTTACTTCGCTTGCTTTGCCGCCGCACGTTTGTGACGAATGATTTCGATAACGCCCGGCAGTACGGAAAGCACAATAATCGCTACAATCAGTAACTTAAGATTTTCCTGAACCACCGGGAGATCGCCAAACAGGTAGCCCGCATAGGTAAACAGCAGTACCCACAGCAGCGCCCCCACGACGTTATACATGGCAAAATGACGATAGGACATATGTCCCATTCCCGCCACAAACGGTGCAAATGTGCGCACAATAGGCACAAAGCGCGCAAGGATAATGGTTTTTCCGCCATGGCGTTCATAAAACGCATGAGTTTTATCTAAATAGCTGCGGCGGAAAATTTTTGAATCCGGATTGCTGAACAGCCGCTCACCGAATACGCGTCCAATCGTGTAGTTGACCGCATCACCGACGATGGCGGCAATCACCATCAGCACCACCATAAGATGCACATTCAGATCGTTGGTGGGCAGCGCCGATAACGCCCCGGCGACAAACAGCAGTGAATCGCCCGGCAGGAACGGCGTGACAACCAGCCCGGTTTCACAAAACAGAATGAGGAACAGAATGGCATAAACCCAGACGCCGTACTGCGCGACCAGCTCTGCCAGGTGAACATCAATATGCAGGATGAAATCAATCAAAAAACGAATTACGTCCATATTGTCTAAGCCTTAATTGCACCTTTGTTTAGTCCGCTAAAAACAGCGGCCCCATTGGCGGTTTCGGCAGGTCAAACCGATCCGGATAGTCTACCGAGACCAGATACAGCCCTTCCGCTTTCGCCGTGGCTGCCGCAAGCGTTCTGTCCTTCGCTGCCAGCAGGTCTGCAATCCAGCTCTCCGGCTGGTGTCCGGCACCCACTTCCATCAGGCTGCCCACAATATTCCGCACCATATGATGTACAAAGGCATTAGCTTTGATATCCACCACCACATACGCGCCAAAACGGCTGACGTGAATGTGCATGACATTACGCCACGGCGTGCGGGACTGACACTGCACCGCACGAAACGAGGTAAAGTCATTTTCACCAATCAGACACTGCGCCGCGCGATGCATGCGTTCCGCATCGAGCGGTTCATAAAAATGCGTCACGCCCTGGCTTAACACCGCCGGACGCAGACGCTGGTTGTAGATGACATAACGGTAACGACGCGCGGTGGCGCTGAAACGCGCATGAAAATCATCCGGCACAGCTTTCACCCAGCGCACCGCAATGTCACCAGGCAAATTCGCATTTACACCCAGCGTCCAGGCGGCATCCTTACGCACGGCGGTGGTCTCAAAGTGCACCACCTGCCCCGTGCCGTGAACGCCCGCGTCCGTACGGCCTGCGCACAGGACGTTAATCGGCTCGTTTGCCACCTGAGAGAGCGCTTTCTCCAGTTTCTCCTGGACGCTGCGCACCTCATTCTGACGCTGCCAGCCATAATATTTACTGCCATCGTACTCAATACCGAGGGCAATTTTATGAACCGGCTTTTGTTCCACGTCTGACATCAGTACAGGTACTCCTGCACCAGTTTCTCGGCGATCTTGACCGCCATCAGCGCGCCACCGAAACGAACGTTGTCGGCAACGGACCAGAACTGAACCTGCTCCGGCATACCGTAGTCGTTACGCACGCAGCCAACGGAAAGATGCGCGCTACCGGTGGCGTCGCCTACCTGCGTCGGGAACTCGCTCTCTTCAGAGAGGACGATGTCTTCCCCACGGCCAAACGCATCGCGCGCCTCTTCTGCCGCCAGGGGACGCAGCGCTTCAAAGCCGACCATCTGCGCGTGACCGTAGAAGACCGGGGACTGCACGACGCTTGCGGAGATCATCAGGCCATCGTCCTGCAGAATTTTACGCACCTCATCGACGATACGACGCTCTTCGCGCACGGAGCCCTCGCGGTCCGGCAATAGCGGTAGCATGTTGAACGCCAGCTGGCGGCCAAAGAAATCATCTTCGTCAATCGGGATGCCGTTCAGCAGCTTCGCGCTCTGCCCGGCCAGCGCGTCAACGGCCTTTTTGCCGTTTGCGGACGCGGACAGCAGGCTGGTCACGGTAATGCGCGACAGGCCGCCGTCGTCGATTAGCGGTTTCAGGGCGGTCAGCAGCTGGCTGGTCAGGCTGTTCGGTACCGCAATGACGTTACGGTTGCGGTAGTCAGCCAGTACAAACGGGTTCACGTCCGGCACCACCAGCGGCACATCCGGCTCCATGGAGAACAGGCCGCTCAGATCGATGACCAGGCAGCCTGCGTTGGTCGCCTCTTCAACGTACGCCGTAGTGGCTTCAGCGCCCGCGGCGAAAAACGCCAGCTGCGCCTGCGTCCAGTCGAACGCCGCCGCATCCTGAACCATGACGGATTTATTGTTAAAACGCAGATGCTCACCCGCGCTATCCGTTCGCGCCAGCGCATAGATATCGCCCACCGGGAACTGACGCTCAGCAAGCGTTTCGAGCAGGGCTTCGCCCACGGCACCCGTGGCACCTAAAATGGCAATGTTCCAGCCTTCAGACATGGTGGTTTACTCCAGAAATAAAAAAGCGTCCCTGTCGGAGTATCCGACAGGGAGCATTAAGAAGACATTAATGCGCCGGGTGATGAACGGCGTTAAACCCCAGCTTGTGCAGCAGCGTCGCCGCCGACGCGTCGTCGCACATCACATAGAGGGAAGACCACTCGCGACGCTCAACGTAGTTCTTGCGCAGCTTATCAAACTCACCCGGGATCCCCGCCACTTTACGCAGCAGCGCATCATCGCGGCGCACATCATACACCAAATGCACCAGCCTTTTCAGCGTTGCCTGATCGAGCGGGCCGTGAAGGGTAATGCGGCCAAATTCAGGCGCGGGGAGTAAGGTATCCAGCGCCACCTGCTGCGGATGGCCGATAAAGGCGCTGTAGGCTTCGAAGACCTGCGTCGTACCGCGGGCTTTCCCTTCGAGGGTATAACCAGCGATATGCGCCGTGCCCACATCAACCTTATTTAGCAGCTCAACGTTGAGGTCCGGCTCCGGCTCCCAGACGTCCAGCACCACGCTGAGGTCTTGTCCTTCGTTCAGACACGTCAGCAGCGCGGCGTTATCGACTACCGGACCACGGCAGGCATTTATCAGAATAGTGCCAGCCTTCAGACGGCGAATTAACGCCTCATCGGCCAGATGCAGAGACTTATACGGCCCCTCTTTAAACAGCGGCGTGTGGAACGTCAGCACGTCGCACTGTTCAACCAGCTCGTCCAGCGAACGGAAATCCCCATCATCGCCGTTGTCTTTGCGCGGCGGATCGCACAGCAACGTGCGGATCCCTAACGCTTCCAGGCGCTTTTGCAGGCGTCCGCCGACGTTACCCACGCCGACAATCCCCACGGTGCGGTCTTTCAGCGCAAACCCGTCGCGCTCGGCCAGCATCAGCAGCGAGGAGAAAACGTATTCCACGACGGCAATCGCGTTACAGCCCGGCGCGGCGGAGAAACCGATTCCGGCCTGCTTCAGCCATTTATCATCCACATGATCGGTCCCTGCCGTTGCGGTCCCAACGAACTTAATCGCCTTACCGGCGAGCAACGCCTCATTTACTTTGGTCACCGAGCGCACCATCAAGGCGTCGGCATCGTCCAGTTCGTTGACCGGGATCGGGCGACCAGGAACAGCCTTAACGTTACCCAGGCGGCTAAACAGCTCACGGGCGTAAGGCATATTTTCATCAACGAGGATTTTCACGTCTGAGTACCTGTTTGAGAGGAAGAAAACCTGCCAAGTGTGCCATAATCTGGCCGCCAGGCATATACGTCTGCCAGGTTTACGCTGAGTTTTGACTTTAAGGATTTTTGACGATGCAGCCCATTTCAGGTACGCCGCCACGCCCTCCGGGTGAAGGCCCCGTCACGCCAAACGTTGCCGGTGAACAACCGCTATCCACGCAACAGCGCACCGTGCTGGAGCGACTGATCACGCGCCTGATTGCGCTGACTTCACAGCAAAACGCGGAAGTCTGGGCCGGGGTGAAGCATGATTTAGGCGTGAGGAACGACGCACCGCTGCAGTCGCGCCATTTCCCCGCTGCCGAGCAAAATCTGAACCAGCGTATTACGACCGCGCAGCAGAACCACACCACGCGCCAGATTGTTTCTCAGCTGACGGAGCTGCTGGGCCAGGGAAATAACCGCCAGGCGGTGAGTGATTTTATTCGCCAGCAGTATGGTCAGACCGCGCTGGGCCAGCTTACGCCCGACCAGCTCAAAACCGTGCTGACGCTGCTGCAGAACAATGAGCTGTCGATTCCGCAGCCGCAGGTGCGCCCGGCGACCGAGCGTCCGCTGCTGCCCGCCGAGCACAATACGCTCAAGCAGATGGTGACGAAGCTGGCCGCGGCCACCGGCGAGCCGACGAAGCTTATCTGGCAATCCATGCTGGAGCTGTCGGGCGTGAAAGCAGGCGAGCTGATCCCGGCCAAACAGTTTACCCATCTGGTGACCTGGCTCCAGGCACGCCAGACGCTCAGCACCCAGAGCGCCCCTACCCTGCATACTGTGCAGGCGGCGCTGAAACAGCCGCTTGAGCCGCACGAGTTCGAGGTGATTCGGGATTATGCCCAGCAGAACTGGCAGGCCACGCCGCAAACGGTACTGACTACCGCGCAGGTGCAGGATCTGCTCAACCAGATCTTCGTTCGCCGCGCCGAGCGCGAAGGCGGCGTACCAGAGGTGAGAAATATTCAGCCGATCTACAGTCCGCTGTTTGCGCCGGTCGTGGAGACCTTCAGAACACTTTCTGCGCGTCCGGGATTGATGTTTATTGCATTACTGATTGCGCTGGCGATTTTCTGGCTGGTTGCCTGATATTTTGCCCGGTGGCGCTGCGCTTACCGGGCCTACAACGGCTCGAACTGTTGGCCGGGTAAGCGCAGGGTATGAACCGGAAACATGGGTAACACTTTAGACCGGATACATGGGTAACAGTTATAACTGGCATAGAAGAGGAGACTCGCTATGCCCTGGACTGAGACCCGACCTATGCAACGCCTTGATTTTATC